>CAZMNC010000024.1:0-28747 GCA_964567535.1 uncultured Desulfobacterales bacterium
CTAAGTCCTTTATATTAGCTTTTGAAAAAAGCTTTACCATTATATTTTATAATAGTTCTATATTCTTCTGTATTTCTATCCCAAATTCTGAGCATTTTACTTCTTTTGCGCCTTCCATTTGACGAGCCAGATCATATGTAACTGTTTTATTTTGGATCGTTTTTATTATTGCCTTAATTATAAAATCTGCTGCTTCATGCCATCCCATAAATCTGAGCATCTCAACTCCTGATAATATGAGAGAACTGGGATTTACTTTGTCTAATCCAGCATATTTTGGGGCACTTCCATGAGTTGCCTCAAAGATTGCACATTTATCTCCAATATTAGCCCCAGGAGCCATTCCAAGTCCTCCTACAAGCGCGGCTGCAGCATCTGAAAGATAATCCCCGTTTAAATTAGGTGTAGCAAGGATTTCATATTCATCTGGTCTTAATATTAGTTGTTGAAACATAGCATCTGCAATACGATCATTAATAAGTATTTTTCCATTAGGAATTTTACCTTTGTACTTAGATAAATCTTCTTCAGTAATAACTATTTCGCCAAATTCCTCTTTTGCTATTTCATATCCCCAATCTCTAAATCTTCCCTCAGTAAATTTCATTATATTTCCTTTATGAACTAAGGTAACCACTTTTCTATGATTTTCTATAGCATATAATATTGCTTTCTTTACAAGCCTTTTGGTGTTTCTTTTGCTCATAGGTTTTATACCTATAGCACTATCTTCTGAGACTGTATTTTCTTTTTTTTGATTCTGAATATTATTTATTATATTTATTATTTGTTTTGCTTCTTGTGATTCGGCTTCCCATTCTATTCCCGCATATACATCTTCTGTGTTTTCTCTAAATATAACCACGTTCACTTTTTCGGGATTTTTTAATGGTGCCGGAACGCCTGAGAAATATCTTACAGGTCTAACACATGCATAAAGATCAAGTTTTTGTCTAAGCGTTACATTAAGAGATCTGAATCCTTTTCCTACAGGTGTTGTAAGAGGACCTTTTATAATAATTCCAAGACGGGCAATTTCATTTATAGTTTCTTCTGGAAGCAATTTTTTTTCTCCATATATTCTTTTAGCTTTTTCTCCTGCAAGGAGTTCTTTCCATATGATCTTTCTATCTCCTTTATATGCCTTTTCCACTGCTTTATTAAACACAGGTTCTGCGGCATTCCATATATCTTCTCCTATGCCATCTCCTTTAATAAAACCAATTACCGGTTTTTTGGGAGTAATAGGTTCTCCATTGGAATTCCATTGTATTAGCTCTCCATCCATCTATTTTCCTCCTTTATAAATCTTTTTTGGTAGTTTATACTTCCTCCTACTATAAGGATTTTTCTTTCTCTATGAGTCAATCTTAATATTCCTTTTATATTTACGTTTTTGTCCAATACCATTATTTCTATTTTTTCCAAGTTAGCTATTGAGTATGTTAAATTTTCTATTTTTATATGAGTTCCTTCCTTTAATATTTCATAACAGTTATCATCTATTAAAACAGGAATTATACCAAAGTTTATTAAGTTTGCCCTATGAAGCCTTGCAAATGATTTCGCAAATACTATCCTTACTCCAAGATATCTGGGAGCAAGTGCGGCATGTTCTCTACTTGAGCCTTGCCCGTAATTTTCTCCTCCTACAATAGCTATTGTATCTTTTTGCCTCGCTATTTTTGAAAAATCAGGTTTTATAACAGAAAATGCATATTCTGAGATTGCGGGCAAATTTGATCTCAATGGTAATACCTTCGCTCCGCCAGGTAAAATATCGTCTGTTGTAATGTTATCTCCTACCTTTAGTATAACCTCTAATTCCAAGGATTCAGGTAAAGGGTCAAATTCTGGTAGCGGTTTAATATTAGGCCCCATTCTTATTTTTATTGGTTCTTTTTTAGGAGGTATTATCATGCTATCATCCACAATAATATTTTTTGGAAGTTCTATAGTGGGTGGCTTTCCCAGTATTTCAGGATGAGATATTTTTCCCGTTATAGCAGAAGCAACTGCTACTTGGGGGCTACATAAATACACCTCTGCATCGGGAGTTCCGCATCGTCCCTTAAAATTTCTATTAAATGTTCTAAGGCTTACTCCTCTTGAAGGAGGGGCTTGTCCCATTCCAATACATGGGCCACATGATAGCTCAAGTATTCTTGCCCCTGATTTTATGATATGAATTAAAGAACCATCTAAAGCAAGTAATTCCAATACCTGTCTGGAACCAGGGGATATTACAAGGCTTACATCAGGATGAATTTTTTTATCTTTTAAAAGCTCTGCAACAAGCTTTAGGTCTTTATATGATGAGTTTGTGCAACTTCCTATTGCTACCTGATCCACTTTTTTTCCTATAAGATCTGAGACAGGCCTAACATTGTCTGGACTAAAAGGACAAGCGATATATGGTTCTAAATCTGCAAGATTTATTTCTATAACTTCATTATATTCTGCCTGTTTTTCTGCTTTTAGCTCTATCCAATCTTTCTCCCTCCTTTGGCTTTTCATGAAATCTTTTGTAATATTATCAGATGGAAATATAGATGTCCATGCTCCAAGCTCTGCTCCCATGTTTGTAATTGTGGCGCGTTCTGGAACACTTAATTTTTGAATGCCAGATCCGCCATATTCCATGATCTTTCCAAGTCCCCCTTTAACACTTATTTTTTTTAGTAAGAATAATATTATATCTTTTGCACTAACCCAGTCAGGCATATCTCCTATTAATTTTACTAAACTTATTGAAGGAACATTGAGATAAAATGGAGCTCCAGACATAGAAAGGGCTACATCCAATCCTCCTGCACCAATACCTAACATTCCGATACCACCTGCTGTTGGAGTATGACTATCTGATCCAAGAAGTGTTTTGCCTGGTATAGCAAATCTTTCCAAGTGTAGTTGATGACATATTCCATTTCCTGGCTTAGAAAAATATATTCCATATTTTTGAGCACAGTCCTTAAGAAATATATGATCATTTGCATTTTCAGGCCCTGTTTGAAGCATATTATGGTCTATATAAGATACAGATAATTCTGTTTTTATAGAATCTATCCCGAGGCTCATGAATTCCAAATATACCAAAGTACCTGTAGCATCTTGAGTAAGAGTTTGGTCTATTTTTATGCCGATTTCTTTTCCTGGTTCGAGTTCTCCTTCAATAATATGATTTGCTAAAATTTTTCCTGCTACAGTATCGATATATCTCATTATTAGTTCCTCCTTTGTGGCAAAATTTAAAATAAAAGGCTATAATAAATAAAAATTTTAGTAAAGGGGATCATGTGTCTTTTGGTTATTGCATATAAAGTACATCCTCGGTATAGGCTTATAGGAGTAGCCAATAGAGATGAATATTATCATAGACCATCAGAACATCTAAATTTTTGGAAAGATAATCCTAATATACTTGCAGGAAGAGATTTAAAATGTGGTGGAACATGGCTTGGAATAACAAGAAATGGACGTTTTTCCGCTATAACAAATTATAGAGATCCACAAGCTGTAAAAGAAGGAAGGCCTTCAAGAGGTCTGATTGTTAAAAATTTTTTGCAGACATATAAGAGTCCTGAGGCCTATTTAAAAGAACTTGAAAAATGCGCTAAAGATTTTAATCCCTTTAATGTTATAGTGGGGGATAAACAGGAGATGTGGTATTATTCCAATAGATCAGATTCTCTAAAATTAGATGCAGGGATATATGGACTTAGTAATCATTTGCTTGATACCCCATGGCCAAAGGTAAAAAAGGCTAAACAAAGGATTAAAGATCTAATAACTGAAAAAGAAATAGACATAGAAAAAATGTTTTCCCTGCTAAAGGATAAGAATTTTCCTCCTGATCAAGAACTTCCTGATACAGGTATAGGATATGACAAGGAACGAATGCTATCTCCTATTTTTATTCAAAGTCCTGACTATGGCACTCGTTCCTCTTACGTGATATTAATGGAAGAAAATATAGTTCATATATTCGAACAAAATTATATAGTTTCTTCCTCCTACGTAAAGGAAAATAGATTAGAATTTCATATATTTATTAATTAGCCTCTACTTCCATCATTTCTTCAGTGATTTTCCAAAAATCAGGTTGTGCTTTGTTATCTACAAAGACAGCAACCATATGTTGCCCTTTTTCTGAATATACAGCAATTACAGAATACTCATTTCCCCTGATAAATATAGAGCTTGCAGGAAAAAATTTTCTATGTTTTGTATATCTTTCATATACTGCACATTGTTGAGCTGCTGTAAATAAATCAAATTCACAAAATGCAGAAGCCATGTCTACAGCATGTTCCATCATTTCTCCCTTTGCATCTATGATGTCAGGTTTTCTGCCTTTGCCCATTGGCCTCCAGGCAGCACATCCTACCACCCCTTCTAATTTTAAAAGATCTTCTAACTTGCTGGCCATTTAAAGACCTCCTTATATTAGCTATCTTACTATTACTACCGGACAATGAGCATGGAGAACTACTTTTTCTGCCACACTTCCTATAAGCATTCGTTTAAATCCGCTCATGCCTCTTGTCCCCACAACTATGTAATCATAGTTTTCTTCTTCCCCAATTCTTACGATTTCTTCTGCTACAGGACCAACAGCAATTTTTGTTTCCACGTTTTGTGCCCCATGTTCTTCTGCCAATTTCTTTAATTCATCAAGCATAGCTTGAGCCTTTTTTGCTTTTTGTTGATGCACCCATGTGTCAGGAATTTCTTTATAGCTGACCACATCTTCTATCACATTGAGCAATGTAAGTTTTACCCCTGTTTTTTTTGCAAATTTTGCACTTAATATCACTGCTTTTCTGGAATGTTCAGAAGGGTCTACTGCCACTAATGCTTTTACCTCACGATCTTGTTCACTCATAGATCTCCTCCTTATTTTATTTTAAATAAAAAGGTCACATTTTTATAAAATTGTCAATAAGTTTTTGATTTAAAACTATCCAAAATTCTGTTAAAAATTTTTTATGATTAGGCTAAAGGATACAGTCTTTATATGTGAAAATTGTGGATATCAAAGTCCCAAATGGTTAGGCAGATGTCCTGGGTGTGGACAATGGAATAGTATGACAGAAAGGGTCTTAGAAAAAAAAAGAGAAAAATCCTTTGTGAATAAAATTCAGCCCCAAATAATTAATGCTATTCCTATAAATGCTGAAATGAGGATAAAAACAGGCATAAAAGAATTTGATAGAGCATTAGGTGGAGGAATTGTGCCTGGGTCTGTTATATTAATAGGAGGTGATCCTGGTATTGGAAAGTCAACAATTGTGCTTCAGGTCATGAATAATCTCTCTAAAGAGGATAATATTTGTTTATATATCTCAGGTGAAGAGTCTTTGCAGCAAATAAAAATGCGAGCAGAAAGGCTTTGTATAAATTCAAATAACCTTTATATAGCTACAGGTACAAATTTAGAAGAGCTTTTAAGTGTAATAAAGGATTTAAAACCCAATATAATAGCTATTGATTCTATACAAACAATATATACTGATACTATTTCTTCTGCTCCAGGTAGTATATCACAGGTTAGAGAGGTAACTTATAGACTACAAATAGTAGCTAAGCAGTCAGGTATTTCTATGTTTCTTATTGGTCATGTTACAAAAGAAGGAGCTATTGCTGGACCAAGGGTTTTAGAGCATTTAGTAGATACAGTGCTTTATTTTGAAGGAGATACAAACCATATTTATAGAATATTACGAGCTGTAAAAAATAGATTTGGTTCTACAAATGAGATAGGAGTTTTTGAAATGAAAGACATGGGCTTAGAAGAGGTGCCTAATCCATCTAAAATATTTGTAGAACATAGATCTAAAGGCGTTTCAGGATCTGTGGTTGTGCCTTGTATGGAAGGATCAAGACCTCTTTTTTTGGAGATTCAAGCGTTAGTTAGTCCCAGTTATCTTGGCGTACCAAGAAGAACTACTGTGGGAGTAGATCATAATAGAGTCTCTCTACTTGTAGCTGTCTTATGGAA
This sequence comes from uncultured Desulfobacterales bacterium, assembly GCA_964567535.1. Taxonomy (GTDB): domain Bacteria; phylum Desulfobacterota; class DSM-4660; order Desulfatiglandales; family JALVZP01; genus CAZMNC01. The sequence continues at coordinate 6,002 of CAZMNC010000024.1, forward strand.
AAGACTTGGCCTTAGACTTGGAGACCATGATATTTTTCTAAATGTAGTTGGAGGCATTAAGATAGATGAACCAGCAGTAGATTTAGGTATTATAACTGCTATAATATCTAGTTTTTTAGATAAATCTGTTGCCAGAGATATTGCTGTATTTGGGGAAGTTGGACTTGCAGGAGAAGTTAGAGGGGTCAATAATACGGAATTGAGAATAAAAGAGGCTATAAAACTTGGTTTTTCAAAGTGTATAATTGCAAAGCTTGGAGCAGAAACTTTGTCAATAAAAAAACCTATGCCTATAGAAATTGTGGGTATAGAAACTGTTCAGCAGTTGTATGATTTATTATTTATATGAATTATGAGGATAATTTTTGTAGGCTTTATAACAAATTTTGTTATAATTTGTAAGAAATGGAAGTGACTCCTTTTTATGTATTACTAAAAAGAGAAGATCCTTTTGGACTTATTAGCCCGGAAGAGTTTTCTGAGTTGGGTATAGATCCGGATGACATACCTGTAGGCACTGTGCCAGCTCTTAGACATCCAGCTCAAATTCCGAGTAGATTTGGTGGAAATGCTTATGGTTTTGGGTTAACAGAGGGCTATAGCCGTTTAAATTCTGAAGAGTTAAAATTTATATTATCGACTAACTTGGAAGATGAGAAATCTATAAAAGAAAACTATAAAAAATTAAATGATATTTATAAAAAATTAGGTTTATTAATAAGATTTTCCAAAAAAGGTAGATCTTATTATTTAATTCCCTTGCATTTTATATCAAGTTCATTAACGGATATAAAAAGTAAAGTAGATGAATTGACTGTTTTAATCAAGTCCTATACTAAAAACTATGCAAGAGACAATGTTAATATCGGAATATTTACCAGAACCTCTGATCTTATATTTCAAGAATTATCTTTTATATTTCTGGAACATAATTTAATTCCTATTGAGTCTATATCAAAATTAAAAGAAATAAAACATAAATTTGATATTTTTATTTTAATTGATGATATTTATGATGTTATACGTAGAGATAGATTATTTGCTGCTTCTAATAAAGATATTTTAAAGAAAAGAATAGACTATTATGCTTACTATCTTTTGTTAAAAATATATAAACTTCTTCAGCCAGAAGGAGCTTTGTTTGTAGTATCCAAAAGATATATTTCTAGAACAGATAAAAATATTAAGGTTAAATTCAAGAGTGAAGAAGAGGAAAAGCAATTTGCTATTTTTACTCATCTTTTTAAAACTAAGAAAAGATATAAGTTTCATAGAAAGACTTTGTATGTAAATTTGTTTGATTTTCATAATTATCTAAGCGGCATATATGTAGAGTCTGAGATACTTGATAGATTGTTAAGAGGTAAAGACATTAATTCTCTGAGTATAGATGAGATTAATAGGCTTCCTTATATGGATTTGAAGCTTCCCGAAAGATTATTTAATAGAGATCAAAAGAAAATATGGTCAAATCTTTTTAAGAGATTTTTTGAGGAGGAGCGCTTTATATCAGTGGTTCCTAATACCTTAAAAAAAGAATGGAATAAAAGGTTTGAATTTTTTGGTTATGAACCGGAATATATGTTGCTATACCAAGGAAGAAAAAAGCTCCTGTCTTTTACTTTATATAATATAAGCAAAGAAATTTTGGAAAAACATCTGTATAGCAGTCCTCCTGAGCTTCTTTCAGACTATAGGAATTCAGTTGAGTACGTAATCTCTGTATTACAATCTATTGACAGGCTTGTTAAAGATAATATTAATAACTATACCAATATACCAAAGATTTTTTTAGACCGCTTAAGGACTCCTTTATACTACAGAAATAGAAGATTTAAAGGGATTAATATAATTTTAAATTTAGTAAAAAAAATTAAAATCTTAACAAAACTTATAAATTATTTTAATCCTGATCATATAGAGGGAATTACCACTAAATTAATTGAAAATTTAGAATTAATTGGCCTTTTTGGTTTTGATTATGAATCATTAAAAGAACTATACCATATATGTTTAGGGCATGGTTCAATTAGGAGAATTGTAGCAGGAAAGATCAATGAAGCTTCATTAAGGCCTGTTGTAGAGGCGAGTTATTCTTATGATACGAGAACAGCTTTGAATTTTTTGCGCTATTTCCGTTTAATGAGTTTTGTAGAAATGGAAGCATCGAAAGGTTTCCCTGTTGAAACTGATGAAGTAAGGGAATTATTTAGGATATATGACCTTATGGTAAGGGCTGTTATAAGTAAAGATGTAGATTGGGACAATATAGTATATGAAGGGGCAGATTCTATAGAGAGGATTAGAACAAAGGTTATAAAAAGATTACTCATGATGATGAGCTATCATAGATTTTTAAACAATTGGCAGGAGATGAAAGAAAAGGGTGAAAAGGAATTGGAGTCTTTAGCAGACTATGATCCTGAAAACTTAAAAGATATAAATAATATGATAAGGCTTATAAATGTTACTGGTGAGTTTGAAAATATTTATGTAAAATCTGATCCTCTTCAATTGACCGCCTTTTATAGGAAGATTTTAAGAGCAGATTTGCACGGTACGACTCCTATATTTGGGAAAATGGATAGTAAAAATGTTTTTCTGTTTTTGTGGATAACCATAAATACTTCTTCTACAGATATTATAAACTTTAATCCTCTTTTAAGTAATATTCCACACAATGAAATATCCTCATGGATAATGAAAATGGATCAAGAGGCATCCTATATAAATATTAATTACTTAAAACCCGAGAATTTAAAAAATCTGTCTGAACAATTGAATAAAAATACCTTCACTATTATCGTGGGAACCGGTTTTTATCTGCGATTGGATCCTAAGGATAAGATATTGTCTATTGCTTATATGGATTTAGATACAGATATATCCATGCTTCGGGCATTTTGTAATTCTTTTTCCAAATTTCCGAGAATATCTCGAATTTCTAATGAAGGCCTTATAGATCTGGAAAGGATATTTTCGGAAATGGAGCTTTTTTATCAGGCCCATAAGGAATTAGAGCTTTTTTTGGGGCCTAATAAAAGATTGCCTCTTAGACATAGAAGATGGCTAAATGAGACCATGAGAATAAGGGATGATTTACGCTCTTTATTACTAAAGACAATGTTTCAGCCAGAGCATTTTTATATGAATCTGGAATCCTTGTATAATTATGCCCCTTCTGTTCTCAATTTTTTGTTTCCTTTTTTTAAAGCTCTTCAAGAGATGGATCTTTCATGGCATCTATATATGCGATTGTCTCCTTTAAAATACATTCTTAATACTACCAAAAAGCTTTATGCTCTTATTAGACATAAAAAGGAAGAATTTCAGGATAGAGAATTTTTGCATAGACTGGCAAAAAAGGAATTTGGTTTGATGGCAACTGGAACTATTGGAGTAAGTGAATCCCAGATAGATGCTTTAATAAAAATGCTGGAGAATTTAAGATTGAATAGGCCGATTTTATTTAATGCCCTTATTAAATCATTTTTCTTTCAAGAATTAGGGCGTATCCCTTATTTGAGACATAAGTATAAAGGCAAGTTTAATCCTGCTGATTTAGGACATGCTGGTTCGGTGTTTATAAAAGAGGAACAAATAAATGCTATATATTATATAGATCAAGAAGAGGAAGATTATTTAGTATTTCTTCTAAGATACCATAGTATGTTACATCATATGATACGTGGTGAATTTTCTTTTTTTGCTATTGAAGAAGTCCTAAGAAGGAAAGATAAAGATCTCTTTGATGCTTTTTTTATTTTCTCTTTTATTATGCTTTCTGCTATTAGGGAGGATCTATTATTAGAAGATCTTGCAGGCAAACTATTCAAAGTTAAATCAATATGCGATGCTATTATAGATGGTCATATAGATTTAAATGAATATATGAATCGTTTATTTATTAAAAAAGGCCAGCTTTTTTTTAAACTTAGGGCTTATATTGAGAAACAAGAGAGAGCCGTGGTTAAAAATGCTCCTATAGGTGATTTAGATATTATAAATGCTGGGAAGATGGTTTATGCTTTAGAGAGGATACTTAGACTAAGAGGAATAAGATATGTGGAGTTTTCTGAACTTGTGAAATTAATCATGGATACTCCTATTAGTCTTATATATAACCGTAAAGGATTTTTAAGTATAGGATATTCCACCTTTGAAAAAGAAATATTTGAAGCTCAGAGGGTATATAGCTCGTTTCAGGAACTTCCAGAATCTATAAGACATTATATGTTAAATTGGCTTGTAGATGATAAAATACGAATATTTGGCTATGAAAAGGTTACTAATTATTTAAACTATGATAATCAAATTAAATTATTATTGATTGTTCTTATAGGAGCGGACTTATTTGATTTAAAGGACTCTCCTATTTCTGTAAATTTTTTAGATATATGTCAGATAATAGATAAAAGATATGAAGCAATAAATGACTATTTAAATAATTTGAGTATGGAAGAAATATGGGATAGTAGAAAAAAGCCTGGGCTTCTATTTCAGGAAAAGGAGGGTATATTTCTTAGTAAGGAAGAATTTCCAAATGTTTTGACTGTTAAATTTAAAGATAAGATAGATATACATAAGAAGATACTTTATATGAAAAATGCGACTAAATTAAATCAATTAAAAAATTATTATAACTATATATTGGAACTTCTTAAAAGTTATCCTTTTTATTCTGATGATTACAAAGATTTATTAAATCAGGCTTATGAAGCAAAATTAAAAGATCTTTTTGAAAATATTATTATGGAAGCAAAAATTCAGATGGACAAGGCAAAGGATTTTCAAGAACTTTATGCCCTGACAAATGAGATAATGAAGAGAACAGATTTGGCTGAAGTATCTCAGGATATAAAAAATAGGTTAATGGACTTATATGAACTCAGAAAAGATAGTTTAAAAAGAGAAAAAATTATTCAAATAGATTCAAAATTAAAAGATATTAAAAATATTAATGAATTAAATAAATATTGGAATAGCATAAAACTATATCTTAAAATGAATAGAGAATATACAGGCCGAGATTTTGAATTATTGGTAGCCAAAAAATTTGATCTTGCTGAAAGATTGATATTAAGAAAAAATGCTGGGCAATGGGATTATGTATGATGTTATAGTTGTTGGAGCAGGACATGCTGGTTGCGAAGCCGCTCTTGCAGCTGCAAGAATGGGACATAAGGTATTGCTTATTACTGTAAATTTAGACAATATAGCAGCTATGAGTTGTAATCCTGCTATTGGGGGGCTTGCAAAAGGACATTTGGTAAAAGAAATAGATGCCCTGGGTGGGGAAATGGCAATAAATGCGGATGAAACTGCAATTCAATTTAGAAGACTGAATACTCGTAAAGGTCCTGCAGTACAAGGCACAAGAACACAAAATGATATGGATCTATATAAAAAGCGAATGAAAAAGGTCCTTGAACATGAACCAAATCTTCATATTATGCAAGCTATGGTAAAAAGGCTTTTGGTAAAGGACAGAATGGCATATGGGGTTGAGACATATATACAAGATAAGTTTTTAGCTAAAACTGTTATATTAACGCCTGGAACATTTTTAAGAGGGCTTATTCATATAGGACTTAAGCATTTTCCAGCAGGAAGGATGGGAGATCCTCCCTCTAATAGCCTTTCAAGACATTTAGAAGAACTGGGTTTTAAACTTGGCAGGTTTAAAACTGGTACCACACCTCGGCTTGATAGAGATACTATAGATTATTCTGGATTAACAATACAGAGAGGTGACGATGCTCCAAAGCCTTTTTCATTTAGGACTGAAAAAATAAAACTAGCTCAATTGCCTTGTTACATTACATATACTACCACTAAGACTCACGAAATAATTAAAGAAGGGCTTAATAGATCTCCCCTTTATACAGGTATTATTAAAGGTAGAGGAGTTAGGTATTGTCCTTCTATTGAAGATAAGATTGTAAAATTTCCTGAAAGGATTAGACATCAAGTCTTTCTTGAACCTGAGGGACTTGATACAATTGAAATATATCCTAATGGTATATCTACAAGTTTACCTATAGATATACAAATTAAGATGGTAAGATCAATTCCTGGTTTGGAAAAGGCTCACATAATGAGACCCGGGTATGGTATAGAACATGATTATGTAGATCCTACTCAGCTTAAACCAAATTTAGAGACGAAATTTATAAAAAATCTTTTTTTTGCTGGTCAGATAAATGGTACCACTGGATATGAAGAGGCAGCAGCTCAGGGAATAATAGCGGGCATAAATGCTGTTTTAAAAATAAGAGGAGAAGATCCTTTTATTCTTTCAAGAGCTCAAGCATATATAGGTGTTTTAATAGATGATTTAGTTACAAAAGGTACTAATGAACCTTATAGGATGTTTACTTCAAGAGCAGAATATAGGCTTTTATTAAGAGAAGATAATGCTGATTTTCGTCTTATGGATATAGGATATAGGTTTGGTTTAATAGATGAATATATATACAAAAAGTTTTGTGAAAAAAGGCATAAGGTTGAAATCCTTATAAAAAGGCTTAATGAATTTAAAATAAGACCTGAAATATGGGTCCAAGATTATCTTAAAAAAATAGGTACTACCCCTATAAAAAATGTAACAAGTCTTGCCCAACTTTTAAAAAGACACGAAGTCTATCTTGAGCATCTTGTGGTATTTGATGATGAGCTAAAAACTATAGATGAACAGGTGGCGTCTGAAATAGAAACCAGGATAAAATATGAAGGATATATAAAAAGACAGGAAAGACAAGTTGAACAGATGAAAAAAATCGATGATATAAAAATTCCAGATGATATGGATTATTCTCAAGTACATGGACTTACAGCAGAAGCAGTGGAAAAACTAAGTAAAATACGACCTCTAAGCTTGGGTCAGGCTTCTCGAATATCTGGAATAACCCCTGCTTCTATTGTGGCACTACAAATCCATTTAAAAAAAGTGCAAAAAGGGAAGAATAATGAAAACAGAGATTATATGTCCCCATTGCGGGAAGGTAGTGGAGAAGTATAAAAATCCCTTTCCAACAGTAGATATAATAATTGAATTAAATAATGGGGAAAAGAGAAAAGGCCCTTTAATTGTGCTTATTAAAAGAAAAAATCCGCCCTATGGATGGGCAATTCCAGGAGGTTTTGTGGATTATGGAGAAAGTTTAGAACATGCAGCTATAAGAGAAGCAAAAGAAGAGACAGGACTTGAAGTTCAGTTAAAGTATCAACTTGGTGCTTATTCTGATCCATCGAGAGATCCAAGATTTCATACAATATCTGTTGTTTTTGTCGCTGTTGCTAAAAATGGGAAACCAAAAGCTGGTGATGATGCAAAAGAAATAGGGATATTTCATAAAGACTCTATTCCAGAAGATATTGCTTTTGATCATTCAAAAATATTAAAAGATTATTTTAAAAAAAGGCAATAAATGAGAAAAACAACTAAATGGTTGGCTATAGTAGTATGTATATTTATCTTTTTTACTGTAATGTCTTTTGTTTCTTTAGCTATATTAATAGCTAAGCCATCAACCCGTCAGTATATCTTAAAAAAGATCTCTAGTAAAATTGGATATCCAATACATGTAAAAAATATAAAATTGAGTTTTTCTCATGGTGTGGGAATTTCTATATACAAAGTTAATGGAGGCTCAAAAAAAGATCCTTTTATATTTTCGTGTCCTAAGATATTTGTTTTATATAAAATTTCTGATTTAATTAAGGGAAAACCTATTCCTGAAAAACTTCTTTTGTTAAAACCTAAAATTATTATTAATAATCTCAAAATTCCATCTAATAATAAAAAACCAATTAATAATAAAAAAATATTTTTTTTAATTGCAACTTTTTCTCATTTTTCCATAAAAGATGCTATTTTTAAAATAAGAAATATTCATTTTGATTTTAGTCACATGAATATAGACCTGAAAAGGAAAGGTCTTAAGAAGATGTCTTTTTTAATAGATACTATGTGTATTCGGGAAAAATATCAATTTCCTTTATATATTAGAGGTATGTTGTCATTAATGCAAAATAGGCAGATAAAGACCCACGTAGATGTTAATACAAAAGGATTTCCTTTAAATCTTATCTTTATTAAAGATATTCTTTCATTTTTAGACGGCTCAGTCAATGCTCATATAACATTGGATATAGATTCTAATAAAAATGCAAAAGTGATGGGGCAGTTGAAATTAAAAGATATGGATATGATCCTGGAAGGGACAGATAATCAAAAAAAAGAATATAGATTTGCCAATCTTAATATAGATTTATATGCGAATTATTCTAATAAGCTAATAAATTGTCGTTTGTTAAAGATAAAGGGTAAAGATTTTCGTTTAGATGCGTATTCAAAAATTGACCTTAATAGAGATTCGCCTTTTATATCATTAAATGTAACTTCTCCTTTTATGCCGTTTAGAAGTTTTAAAAAAATTTTCCCTTCTTGTCTTTTGCCAGATTGGCTTGAAAATAGATTGTTTTCAATATTGACAAAAGGTAGGGTTAAAGTTAGTTCATTTTCTATCAATGGGACAGCCGATCAGATAAATAATATTGACAATCCTCAAAACAGAGATGTTCTATCTGGACTGCTTGTTATAAAAGATCTTTGCTTATTTCCGAATAATGCAGAGTATCCTGTAGAAAATATCAGGGGTTTTGTATCTCTGAAAAATGGTAATCTTTTAATAAAAAATATTGAGGCAAGTTTTGCTTCCTCTTTTATAAAAGATGCTGAAATTCTTATAAAGAATGTATATCAAGATAATAGACACTATTACATTAATGTAGATGGTTCTTTTTCTCTTGCTGATCTTATGTCTCAGATAAAAATGGAATTTACTCCCAAGGATATAATTAATGCCACAAAAGACTTGAAAGACGTTTCAGGAAGGATGACTGTGCATTTGAATTGTGAATATAAAGAGTCATGGCAGATACCGATTTTTAATAATTCATCAGCTTTAATAACTAATACTCATATTTTATATAAAAAAATTCCTCTTATATATATAAAACAAGGTAAATTTTGGATAGACTCTAAAAGTAACTATTATTTTGATGGTAAAGGGAAAATAGGTAAATCCAAATTGAAATTGTTTTTGGGATCTGATGCTGCTTTTAAACAACTAAGCATTGATTTGTCAGGAGATCTTTATGTTTATGAGCTCTTAGGAGATATCTTCAAAAGATATAAAATAGAATTTAATGGACCTATAGGAGTTAAATTACATATAAAAAATATTAAAAGTAAATGGACTGCCCAGGGAGATATATTTTTAAGAAATAGTCCTTCTATAAAAATATCTCGATTTTTTATTAGACCCTGTTCTTCTAAGTTGAATTTTTCACTGAAATACATTCCATCTAAATATATAAGCTTTGATTATCTGAAATTTAGAGCTCGAAATTCTTCTTTTTATGCAAGGGGTAAGTATACATTAAAAACTAAGATTTTATCTGTTAACCTTTTGACAAATGGCCTGTATTTGGAATCTTTTGGTATCAGATGTCAAGATATAAAGGAACCTATTAAAGGAAGAATACTTTGTAAATTAAAGGCAAATATATCTTTTAATAATCCATTGCTATATACATTTATATATGGTTTTTTGAAGATTTCAGCTTTTTCCATCAAATATAGCAAAGTCCCTGTGAATATTAATAATGGATATATTAAATTTTTGGGAAATAGATTTGAAATAGTTCCACTTAATATTAATTTAGATAATTATCCTTTACATATCAAAGCAAAACTCAAAGGATGGGAAGGTTTGAAGGGGGATATTTTTGCCAGATTTGACTATATGGATTTGCCTAAGTTGAAACTTTTACTTGGCTTAATCGCAGATAAAAATAATGTAAAAGATAAGAAAGATAATTTTCTAAAAAAGAGTGAACTTAATATTTCATTGCTAATATCCAAAGGCAAATGTAAAAGTATTCTGGTTAGACCTATAAAGGCTCAATTTTTCCTTAAAAACGGAGATGTTAATATTCCATATATTATAGGCTCACTTCCATCTGGGATTATAAAGATAAAGGCGTATATAAAAAATGGGGGAAAAAAGATTCCTGCCGAAGTATGGATGGATTCAGATGTTAAAGTAAAAGATATGCCTATAGAAAATATTTTTGATTGTATTGGCATAAAAAAATATATTGATGGCAAATTGTACATGAAATTGCATTTGTATGCTAAAGCAAGACAATTTAATAATATTATATCTCATCTTAATGGAAAAGCTATTGTTCTTGTAAAAAAAGGAAAAATTTATAAGGCACAGCCTATATTAAAAATATTAGACTTTTTTAGTATTTCTAATATATTCAAAAATCCATTAGACATTTTCGAAAGCGGAGTGCCATTTAAAGCTATAAAAGTAAAGGCAGAGGTGAAAAATGGTATTATAAAATCTGATAAGATGTTTTTGGAAAGTAATGCCTTAAATGCTGCTGCTAAAGGTACGCTTAATTTAGTAAAACAAAGCATTGATATGGGAATTGCTGTTCAGCCTCTTAGTACTGTAGATTCTATTATAAGTAAATTACCGCTTGTAGGTTATATTATAGGTGGTAAAGATAAAAAGATTACCCTATATTACTTTAAAATAAAAGGGCCTTTTAATAATGTGGAAATTAAGCAGACTCCTATTAAGAATTTAGTAAATGGGACATTAAATCTTTTCAAAAGAATACTCCTAAGTCCTGTACACATATTTGAAAATATGGATAAGGATATAGATGAAATCGACAAAGAAGTAGGAAATATAAATTAGTTAATCAATTATAATTGTTGATAAAATGTCTTTTTTTTGATACCAATCTTGCCAATATTAATTTTTAAATATAACAGGAGATAATATGATTAAAGAACAAAGTTTAGTTGATATATTTAAGAAGAGGACACGACATCTACTTAGACCCCGTGCATCTGATATAATAAATAGATTATTTCCAGATTTTGAGCCTTTTGAAACTCCGTCCAGATCTCTTGTAGCTGGAAGATGTAGATTCCTCGAGAATATTATGTATGTTGTTGGGCAACAAAAACCAAAGCCAGAAGATTTTAAAACATCTAAAGATTTAAATATATTAAATCATGGAATGCTAACTTCAGATGATCATTCTTTTATATTGAATTTACTTAAAGAAGCCAAAAAAAATGATTCTAATAATACTATAGTATTTACTATAATAGATACTTTTGGTGCCGATATTTCTATGTATTCTGCTGAAAGATTTCAGGCATTTTTTATTGCTCATTTAATAAAAGAATTTTTACTTATTCCTATAAGAACTATATCTTTAATCCTTGGAGAAGGAGGAAGTGGTGGCGCTTTAGCAATACAAGTTACAGATATTAGAGGACAGATGGAAGATGCTCTGTATGCTACTGCTCCTCCAGAAAGTATGGCTTCAATTATATTTCGTGATGCATCTCGAATAGAAGAAGCTCTTTATATTTCTAAACCTACTGCTAAGGAGTTAAAAAGACTCAAGGTAATAGATCATATTGTTCCTGCTCCAGAAAATGTAGCGGACTGTGATAAAATGGCTAATAATATATACCATTTTCTTGCAAGTTCAGTTAGAGAGGTAACCAAGATAAAGATAAGTAAGCTTATAAGAAGAAGAGAAGAACGGGCAATGAGATTTGGTATCTACAAAAAAGAAGGCCTTCTTTATGATATAAAAAGATATATAGAGAAACCCATAAAGAAGGCATTTAAAAAGCCACCTTTAGATATAAAAATCATGAATTATTCAAGTCTTACAGAGGTAAGTGATTCGTATGGAGAAATTTCTTTAAAAATGGTTAAAAAGGAATTTATAAAATGTGGTGACGGTAAAGGCTCAAGCAATAGTAAAAAAGGTTGTGGTAGGCTTATAAGTCTTAAAGACTTGGTAGATAATTATAATGTATGCCCTTATTGCGGATATTCTTATCCATTAGATGCAAGTGGTTGGATAGACTGCTTAGCTGATCCTGGTACATTCCATGAAATGGATAGAAATCTCAGTGTAGACGATTTATTGGATGAAGATTCCATAACTGGATATTATAGAGATTTCCTTGCTCGACAGCAAGGGAGAACATATTTTAAAGAATCTCTTGTCACTGGAACAGCCAGAATAAATCATTTCCATGCTGTACTTGCCATTAGCTCCTTTTATTATTGTGGTGGTTCCATGGGTGTTGTTTTTGGAGAAAAATTTAGAAGAGCTGTTGATTATGCAATCGAAGAGGGTTTGCCTTTTATAAGTATATGTTGCTCTGGAGGAGCAAGACTTTATGAAGGGATATCAGCTCTTATGCAAATGGTAAAAGTAGTTGCTTCTGTGAATAAGCTTAAAAAGTATGGACTCCCTTATATTTCAATACTTACTGATCCATCTACTGGTGGTGCAATAGCAAGTTACGCGGCTCTTGGTGATCTTGTAATTGCTGAGCCAGGAGCACTTGTTATCTTTACTGGTCCCCGAGTTATGAAATCGAGGGGATTTGAGATAGATGAGAAACGAGTACGCTCAGAACATTTACATGAAATATCTAAGAATATATATGAAAAATTAGATTATTTTCACAAGATAAGAGGTATTCAAGAAATTTCAGAAAGAAAAGACATGAAATATAGTATTACCAGATATTTAGAATTTTATAGTCGCACAAAAGGGCCTGTTATAAAAGTAAAGAAATCTAAACTTAAGACCTTTTTATTTTTCTAACCTCGTATTTAGGTTTTCTTCTATACAGCTTACCTTTTTAATAGACTATCATTAAAAAATTCACCTATCAAATAAAAATTATACACAAGCAAACAATTTTTGGCTGCTTAGTTTCATTTAATAGGCAATAAAAATTGATAGGATTATTTATCTTTATAAGATATTTTATGTTGATATTTTTTATTATTTTTTCTATATAAACTAAAAATTACTTTTTGTCTGAAAAAAGGATGGATAAAATATATCTTACAACTAAGGATATTGCAGGGTTGTTAGACATAAATGAAAAAATGGTTTATCAATTGATAAATGAAAAGGGTCTTCCTGCATGTAAGGTTACTGGAAAATGGCTTTTTCCAAAGCATTTAGTAGATATATGGATTGAGAATCATGTATTGAATCATCCTGTTCCTGTGCAATCTATTCTGTCTTCTATGCTAATTATAATAGGGAGTCATGATCTTCTTCTTGAAAAAGCACTGTCTTTTTATAACAGACGTTATCCTGAACATCCTGTTGTCTATAGTCCTTCTGGTAGTATGTTCGAAATTAGGGCATTAAAAAAGGGTTTATGTCACATTGCCACTGCTCATTTATTGCATGAAAATGAGGAAGAATATAACTTTGATTATTTAAAGGAATATTTTGGGCATAATATTCCTGCAGTAGTAAATCTATGTTTTAGAGAACAGGGGATAATAATAAGGAAGGGGAATCCCAAAGGCATACGAGATATTTCTTCTTTGGTAGAAACAGGAGTTGTTATTGCAAACAGGCCAAAAGGAACAGGAACCAGGCTTCTTTTGGATTATGAATTAAATAAAGCAGGAATTGATCCTTCTAATCTTAAAGGTTATGAAAATGAATTTTTTTCTCATATAGATGTGGGCATTGAAATTTTATCTGGTAGAGCAGATGCGGGGATAGGGATAAAAGCGGTAGCATCTATATTTGGCCTTGATTTTATACCGCTTAGATGGGAAAGGTATGATCTTTTAATACCAAAATCTTTTTTCTTTGAAAAAAATATGCAGCTTTTCCTTGGAATGCTTCAAGATAAAAATTTAAAAAAAATTGCGCAGGGATTTGAGGGTTACAATATTCAGGATTCAGGAAGGATACTTTTTCAAGGGGGCATATAAAATGGTGGTTATAAAAAGGATTTGTATGGCAATTTTATGTTTTGTATTATTTGGATTTTTCAGATGTTCCTATGCAAAGCCAGTAATATTAAAAGTATTTCATGCTGGAAGCCTTTCTGTGCCGTTAAATAGAATTGAAAGGGCTTTTGAAAAAAGATATCCCTGGATAGATGTGAGAAGGGAATCAAGCGGTAGTGTTATGGTAATAAGAAAGGTTGTTGATATTCATAAAAAGTGTGATGTAATAGCAGTTGCAGATTATTCTCTTATACCAATAATGATGTTTCCTAAGTATGCAGATCATGTGAAACTGTTTGCGAAGAATGAACTTGTTCTGTGCTATACTAAAAATTCAAAATATTCTAAAGATATAAATCAGGACAACTGGTATAAGATACTCATGAAAAATAATGTAAAATGGGGATTTTCAAATCCAAATATGGACCCTTGTGGCTATAGGGCAGTTATGTGTATTCTTCTTTCAGCTTATTATTATAAAAAACCTATACCAAATATGCTTTTTAAAAAATACTTGCCTTTCAAATTTATTAAAAAACATGATATTTCCTATGCTAAAATTCCAAGAGACTTTTCTTTAACAGGCAGAAAGATATTTATTCGGCCTAAGTCTGTTGAGTTATTAGCACTCCTTGAAAGTGGTGATATAGATTATGCTATTGAATATATAAGTGTTGCAAAACAGCATCATTTAAAATTTTTGAGATTTCCCCCAGAAATAAATTTAGGGCAGTTGAGTTTAAAAAAATACTATTCTAAGGCTTGTGTAATATTGGGAAATGGAAAGGTTATAAATGGCAAACCTATTGTTTATGGAATCTCAGCATTGAGAATATCATCCCATCCAAAAGAGGCAAAATTATTTGAAGATTTTGTTACAGGAAAAATAGGCATGACAATTTTAAAGGAAGTTTATCAAATTCCTATTTTTCCTGCAAAGGTGATACGTGTAGATGAATAGAATAGTTATTGCTACTGCTTCTAGTATATGTATAAGCTTTATATTGATACCAATATTTCATTTACTATTTAGTATAGATTTTCATATGTGGTTATCAGCTCTTAAGGATAGAGAATTATGGTCAGCAATAAAAATTTCTTTTATATGCGCATTTTCTGCTTCTTTAATAGGAATCTTTATAGGGATGCCATTAGGTTTTCTTGTTGCAAGAAAAAATTTTTATGGAAGCTCTATTTTGGAGAGTATCACATTTCTTCCAATAGTTATTCCTCATGTAGCAGTAGGAATAATGCTTCTTTGCTTTTTTTCAAGTATAGGTATATCTATAACAGACACTATATATGGCATTATAATAGCTATGTGTTTTGTGAGTATCTCTTATGTTATATCTTCTTGGGTAATGGGGATTAAGGCGATTGATCCAGAACTTGAGTGGACAGCAAGGAGTTTAGGTGCGGGACCATTTTATACTTTTTTTAAAATTACTTTTCCACTTGTTTTGCCGTATATAGGTCGTGGTTTTATTCTTTCTTTTGCAAGGGCATTAAGTGAAGTAGGTTCAATCCTTATTATTGCGTATTACCCTAAAAGTATACCTATATTAATATATGAACGATTTGAAAATTTTGGTTTAAAGGCTGCAACTCCTATTGCCGCTTTTGTTATTATTATAAGTCTTATTATGTTTAGTGCTCTTATCCTTATAGGAAAACAAGATTCTTATTAATATGTCATTTTAGACAAACAAATTAAACATAGTGAAATATATGTTTTTTAGAGCAAGATTAGAAAAAAAAATAGCTAATTTTGTGTTAGATGTTTTTATAGAGATCAACAAACATGAATATACTATGATGCTTGGACCAAGTGGTGCTGGAAAGAGTATGACTCTCAAGATAATAGCTGGGATTGAATCTTCTATATACCAAGATATATTGATAGATGGAGTGAATATATCAAGCTTTCCACCTGAAAAGAGGAATATTGTTTATTTGCCTCAAAAAAACTCTTTATTTCCTCATATGAATGTTTTTAAAAATGTAATTTTTCCATTTCTTGCAAATAAAAGATCTATTGACAAAGATTTAGTTGAGAGAGTTATAGAAACATTTAAAATAGGAGATCTTCTTAAAAGAATGCCTAAAAATCTATCTGGTGGTGAAGCCAGAAGGGTTGCTCTTGCAAGGGCAATATGTGCAAAACCAAAACTTTTGCTTTTGGATGAGCCTTTAACTTCCCTTGATTTTTATATGAAATTGCAACTCATAGAATTTTTTAAAAAGCTTACCAAAGAATATAGTGTAACAGTTTTGCATGTTACCCATGACCCTATAGAGACTTACATGCTTGCTCAAAGAATCCTTTTTATAAGGAGTGGAAGAATAATAGCTATCAAAAATCTAACTCAAGAAGCAAATTTTTCTACAGATGATATTAAAAATTTAATAAAAAAACTTCTTTATTTTCCCCAAGCTTATTCATTCTAAGGCATATATTCCATAAGGTTCCACTTTTCCATTAAACAAGGAACGACTGATTAAATCAAACCTGAGTTCATATTTATGTGCGGGTATTTCCTCATCACTCACATTAATTATTGCTAATATTTTTTCTCTGCCCATTTTACGTTCTATTGATACGAGTCTTCTATCGATATCTATGACCTTTTTAATACCTCTTGGATGAAAGGCTTTATTTCTTATTCTAAAATCAAGCAATTTTAGATAATTTTCAAAAACTTTATGTCTTATGGAATTAGTATCTTTTAATTCAGCTTCTATATCTTCTAATTTAAGCTTTTCTCTGTTTATCATTCTTTTTATTCCTGTCTTTTTAACTCCTTCATAATAGTTCCTCGATCCAAGCAAACTATGTATATATATGCCTGGCACACCTTTTAGAAATAGAATTATTGCTTGAGAAGCAATAAATCTTTGTACTTGTAAAGGATCATCTGGATAATTTGGATTATTTATAGCATCATAGTAAGTTATATTTAGTTCATATGGTTCTTTGTTATTCCCTTTCTTCATATATGAAACCAAGCCATTATGTTCCAATGCAAGTTTTACCAGATTTTCTATTTGTTCTTTGCTCAATATCCCCTTTGCACCTAATAGCCCTATACCATCATGAGATGCCAGAAAGTCAAAAAATAAAAGCTCTGATCTTGTTCTTTTAGTAATCCAATGAATTTTAGAAGCATCTTTTCTTGCAAAGGCATCCAGTACAAGAGGAGGCAAAGCAAATTGATATACCATATGTGCTTCATCACCTTCACCAAAATATGAAATGTTTTCTTTATAAGGAAAATTGGCTTCTGTAAGTAACATGGCATAAGGAGCAACATACTGAAGTATTTTTCTAAATAACTTTACAATTTGATGGGTCTTAGACAAATTTACGCAACTAGTATGAGGTTCTTTCCACACATATCCTATTGCATCGAGCCTTATTATTTCAGCTCCTTGAGAGATATAAAAGAGCAGGACATCTATTATCCTCATTAACACTTCAGGATTCCTATAATTTAAGTCTATCTGATCCGCACTAAAAGTAGTCCATACATATTTATCACCCATTGCTGTTTTAAATTTGGTTAGAAGAGGGGTTTCCCTTGGTCTAAATACTTCGGGCATCTCTATGTTTTTGTCATACCATATAAAATAATCCAAGTATCTCTTATCTCCTTGCAGAAATCTTTGAAACCATTTAGATTTACTAGACACATGATTTAATACAAGATCTACCATTAAATGGTAATCTTTCGCTATTTTCCTTATATCTTCCCATGTTCCAAATTTAGGATCTACCTCTTTATAATTTATTACAGCAAAGCCTCCATCAGAACTACTCGGGAAAAATGGCAATATATGAATTCCTGTGATTGTATCTTTCACATATCGTCTTAAAAAATGATAAAGTGTACTTAAAGGTTTTTCCCCTATTTTATATATATTATCTGCATATGTTATTAAAATAGAGTCTTTTTCTGTTATCACAGGTTTGTTTTTATATCGTTTTCTCTTTGCAGCAATAAATTCTTTTCTGACATATATATCCATTCTATTTTTCAAATGCCCTATGTAGTTGTCTGCTATATCTTTTGAATAGATTATTCTTAGTATTTTTTTTATCTGCTTTAGAATTTCAACCCTTTTTTTATCCAATTTTTGTAAATTCATCAAAGATCTCCCTCAAAAATTTTAACTAAAGATAAAATGAAAAACAACAAAAGTCTACTATGTATCCACTATAAACCCGAAAATCGCAAAAATTTGTTTGAAAAATACTATTATACATTATATTATAATAAATTCCAAAATTGGAGGTGTAATAATGCTTATGTTTAATCCAGAAGACTGGAGACGTGTGGAATATAAAAATATTCCTATATATATAAGTGAAAAAGAACCAAATTGGTTTGTACCAAATAAATTGGGAGATAATATAATACAAAGTATGTTAAAGGGAATGTCTCCAGATGGTAATTCACAAGTATTACAGTTTTTATATAGTTTGCCTTCTGTTAAATCAATTACTTATGAAGGACGTTCCAAGTATCTACAATTAGATAGAATAAGTGAACTTTGGTTTCATATAACAAATAAATGCAATTTGACATGTTCTCACTGCCTTTTTTCATGTTCTCCCAGGGAGAAACAGGAATTAAGGGCAAATAAAATTTTAAAAATCGCTGCTGAAGCTAATGCCTTAGGGTGTAATGTTTTTGTTTTAACAGGTGGAGAGCCTTTTGTACATCCTGAGATTGGTTTGATAATTGATGGTATTTTGAAATTAGGTGATACACATTTATGTATTCTTACTAATGGTATGAATTTATCAAAGGTTTTGAAGACATATTGGATAGATTGTGACCGCTTTCATCTTCAGATTAGTGTAGATGGAAGACAAGATAGACATGACAAGATAAGAGGAAAAGGTAGCTTTTTGCATTTGATTAAAAATCTTAAATGGTTGGGAGAACATGGATTTCCTTTTACTATATCTATGTGTGTAACCAGAGAAAATGCAGAAGATATGAGTTATATGATAGAGCTTGCTTCTGATGTTGGGGCAATAAATGTTCATTATATGTGGTATTTTATAAGGGGAAGGGGAGGAAAAGAAGATTTTGCTCCTATAGATTTGATATTTGAGAATTTTGTTAAAGCAGCTGAACTTGCTGAAAAAAAGGGTGTCATGATAGATAATATAGAGGCATTAAAAACACAAATATTTGCTCCAACTGGGACTATACATGATGGCACAACTACTGGCTGGGAATCTTTAGCAGTAGGGCCTGATGGAAAGTTGTATCCATCTGCTGCACTTGTAGGTATAGAAGAATTAGCAACACATATGGATGAAGGTTTGGAATATGCTTGGAAGAACAGTCCTATTCTAAAAAATATACGTAGTTCCTCGGCAAAGGATCTAAAATCTCCTTTTAGATTTATACTTGGTGGAGGAGATCTTGATCATAGTTATAGCCATAGTAAAACATTTATAGGGGATGATCCTTATATTCCCCTTTATGAAAAGATAATTTTATGGCTTATAGCAAAAGAAGCAGAAAGGCAGCCTGAAAATGGGATGCCTCAACTTAAGCTTAGGATGGGCGAAATACTTGAAAGTTGTGGTGCCCATGGTAAGGTGGCTTTAGTTCATCCTAATTGTCTTCTTGCAACTGCCAATGAAAACAGTCTTAGTACAATCAAATCCTTTTATTCTGAAGCAGCTGGTGATAAAAAAACTGATATATTAAATCCTGTTTGTTATGATCTAAATCTTTTAAGCCACATTCCTGAGGAGTTCCGATTTAGGGGTTATGGGTGCGGAAGCCCTGTTCTTGACGCGGGGATAGAAAAAGGAGAGATTATAGTGGATTTAGGATGTGGAACTGGTGTTGAATGTTTTATTGCTGCGAGATTAACTGGACCAAAAGGTAAGGTGATCGGAGTAGATATGTTGGATAATATGCTCGAAATTGCTAATAGGGCGAGAAAAGAAGTTGTAAAGAATCTTGGTTATGATAATGTAAATTTTAAAAAGGGCTATTTAGAAGAGATTCCTTTAGAGGATAACTCTGTAGATCTGGTAATATCAAATTGTGTGATGAATCTGTCTGTAAATAAAAGGCGGGCATTTTCTGAGATATTTAGAATTCTTAAGCCTGGCGGAAGACTTGTAATATCTGATGTGGTATGTGAAACAGAGCCTGACCCTGAGATACGGAATGATGATACATTAAGGGGAGAATGTATTGCTGGGGCTATGACTCAACAGCATCTTATGTCAATTATATATGAAACAGGTTTTAATAGTTTTGATTTAATAAAAAGATTTCCATATAGAGAAGTTAAAGACCATATTTTTTATTCTCTAACTTTTAGGGCTACAAAACCAAGACTGTCTAAAAATGTAAAAGTGATATATAGAGGGCCTTTACCTTATATAACTACTCAAAGTGGACATATATTATATGCAGGTTCTGTAGCACAAATTCCAGAACATGAGGCTGAAATATTGGAGGATCAGCTGTTTATGCTTGATGAGCATGGAAATGTAACTAATATAGAAGCAGAAAATACATGTTGCTGTGCTACTGAGCCACTGCTTAGTTCCATATCTGATCAAGGATGTATGCTTTGTGGTGCTCCATTAGTGTATTTATCAGAATCTACCGAACTTACATGTGTTTTTTGTCAAAGGACTTTTATGGCTAATAGCATATGTGAAAATGGGCATTTTGTATGTGATGATTGCCACAAAGGGGAAGCAGTAGATATTATAGAAACCATATGTCTTAATACTAAGGAAACAGATATGATAAAGCTTTTAGAGATGATTCGTAATCATCCTCGTATTCCAATGCATGGTCCGGAACATCATTCTATGGTTCCAGGTATTATTCTTGCTACATACCGAAATTTAGGAGGAGATATTACTAATTCTATAATTCAGATGGGAATACATAGAGGAAATACAATAGCAGGCGGTTATTGTGCTTTTATGGGAGCATGTGGAGCAGCTGTAGGGGTTGGCATAGCTTTTAGTCTTATATTTGGTGCAACTCCTCTTACTCCACGTGAAAGAAAGATTGCACAAAGTACTACCTTGGAGGCCTTAAAAGATATTGCCAAATTTAAAGCAGCAAGATGTTGTCAAAGGGATTCTTATCTGGCATTAAAAAAAGCGGCAGAAATATCTGGCAAATATTTAGATATAAAACTTAAAGCAGAATATGTGCTTAAATGCGAACAGAAGGAACTTAATAAAGAATGTATAGGAAAAGGTTGCCCTCTTTATTAAATTGTCTTGTGATATTTGGTCGTTATCCTATTCCTGGCAAAGTTAAAACGAGGCTTGTTTCTTCTTTAGGGCCTGTAAGATCTGCATATCTTCAGAAGTGTCTTACAGAAAACTTAATTAAGGAGGCTAG
Source organism: uncultured Desulfobacterales bacterium (assembly GCA_964567535.1). GTDB lineage: Bacteria > Desulfobacterota > DSM-4660 > Desulfatiglandales > JALVZP01 > CAZMNC01. The sequence continues at coordinate 27,303 of CAZMNC010000024.1, forward strand.
AGCAATATCTAATATCACAGATATTGTTTTTTTCTATAATGGAGGCAACAAATATCTTTTTGAAAAATGGCTTGGAAAAGACATTATATTTGTTCCTCAAAAAGGAGTGAATTTGGGTGACAAAATGAAAGATGCTATAAGCAGGGCTAAGAATATGGGTTATAAGAAGGTAGTATTGATCGGGACCGATGTTCCACATGTCAAATCTATTTATATAAAAGAGGCTTTTTGTAGACTTGATCATTATGATGTAGTTATTGGTCCAAGCGATGATGGTGGATATTGGCTTTTGGGCATGAGAGAGATTTTTGATATATTTGATGGTATAGATTGGGGAACAGAAAAAGTTCTTTATCAGACTTTAGAACGTTTAAGAAATAAAAAAATAACCTATTCCTTGCTTAAGGAACTTATAGACATTGATACACCTGAAGATATAAAAAAAACTGGTATTCACCATATACCTCCATACATATCGGTAATAATACCTACCTTAAATGAAGCCGGTAATATAAAGAATGCTATAGAGAATGCTAAATCCCAAGATGTTGAAATAATTGTGGTAGATGGAGGAAGCACAGATAATACAGAGAAGATAGCAATAAATTGCGGGGTAAAAATAATAAAGACTTGTAGAGGAAGGGCATTTCAGCAAAACGCAGGTGCTGAGGTAGCAAAAGGGATTATTCTTCTTTTTCTTCATGCAGATACTATTTTGCCTTCTAACTATAGTTTTGATGTCTTTAATATATCTGTAGATCCATCTTTTATAATGGGTGCTTTTTTATTTAAAACAGATATGAATCATCCTTTTATGAAGCTTATTGAATTGATTGCCAATATAAGAGCAAGACTCTTGCGGCTTCCTTATGGAGATCAGGTCCTTTTTGTAAAAAGGGATTTTTTTAAAAAGATAGGCGGGTTTCCAGAGACAAGCTTTGCTGAAGACCTCTATTTTATGCACAGGATTTCTAAAATGGGAAAAATCCAATTAATTCCCAAATATGCTATTACTTCTTCAAGAAAATGGAAAAATTATGGGATAATAAAAACAACTTATTTACATTGGTATATATTGTTAAGTTTTGCTCTTGATAGAATAAAAAAGGAGGTTTTATTATGAAGGATAAAGTATTAGATGCCATGAAGAAAGCCGGAAAGCCCGTAAGACCTGGTGATATTGCAAAGATTCTTGGAGTTGATAGCAAAGAGGTGTCTAAAGCAATAAAGGTGTTAAGGGAAGAAGGAAAAGTTATTTCTCCAAAAAGATGTTATTATTCTGTTACAGAATAGAAAAGTTTTGACTCAACTTTGACACCTTAAAGTAAAAATTATTTTAAATTCAGGCACTTATCCCTCTTAAATCAGGCGTGCCCACTACAGTTTCTATTTCCACTACCCTTTTGGGTACAGCTATCCCTGCTGCCTTAAATCCAAAATAGGCC
>CAZMNC010000025.1:0-4722 GCA_964567535.1 uncultured Desulfobacterales bacterium
TATATATCCCAATGCTATGTTAGATTGCATAGATTAAAAGAGGCGTTAAGATTTGTAGACAATGGTCTTAAAATAGATCCAGATGATAAAAGGCTTTTGTTCCTTAAGGGAGATCTCCTTTACCAGCTTGGTAGATATAAAGAATCTGCTATTGTTTTTGAAAAGGCTGCGAGAAAAAATATATATCCAGCAAAGTCTTGGTTAATGGCAGGATATGCCTTTTGGAATGCTAAGGAACTTAAAAAAGCATATTTTGCTTTTAAAAAGGCATCTAAATATCCATCAAATAGATCTTATTTATCAAAAATCCTTAAGGTGTTTAAACAAAAAACAAAAGAATAAATAAAATTTAATTTCTTGCCTATATTTTAGGTTGTTGGTATTTTTATATGCACTAATTAATAAATAAATCAATAAATAAAGGGGTGAACCATGAATAAAAGAAATTTGGTGGTTGCATTTTTGATATGTGTTGCATGTTCTTTTATCTTTTTTTCTCCTTATAAATGCACAAGTAAAGTTACAAAAAGAGATGATAGTATTTACAAAAATATGGATCTTTTTATAGAGGTGTTAAGAGAGATAGAACGGAATTATGTGGAACCTGTCAGCCCAAAAAAGCTTATATATGGTGCAATAAGGGGTATGGTCAGGACTTTAGATCCTCATTCTTCTTTTATGACCAAAGATGAATATCAAGAACTTATGGTAGAGACAAAAGGGAGTTTTACAGGAGTGGGAATAGAAATAACTGTGAGAGATAATATATTAACTGTAGTTGCTCCTATAGAGGGTAGCCCTGCATATAAAGCAGGTATAAAGGCAGGTGATAAAATTATAAAAATAAATGACAAATCTACTAAGGATATGACCCTCATGGATGCGGTTAAAAATATCAGGGGACCAAAAGGGACAAAAGTAAAATTAACTATTCTAAGAGAAGGAGAGGACAAACCGTTGGAATTTGTTATTGTTAGAGATGTAATACCTCTTAAAAGTGTTAAAAAATATATGTTAACACCTCATATTGGATATGTTCGTATATCAAGTTTTCAAAGCAATACCACAAAAGAAATGAAAAAGGCTCTTAATTATTTAGAAAGAGGCGGAAGACTCAAGGGGCTTATCCTTGATTTAAGAAATGATCCAGGAGGCTTATTAAATCAGGCTATAGAGGTGTCAGATATTTTTTTAGATTCAGGTCTTATAGTTAGTACCAAAGGAAGAAAAAGTTCTCAAAATATAAAGGCATTTGCCCATCCAAATGAAAAGAAAAGAGATTATCCTATCGTTGTTCTTGTTAACAGTGGGACAGCAAGTGCTGCAGAAATAGTGGCTGGTGCGCTTCAGGATAATAGGAGAGCTATTATAGTAGGTACAAAGACTTTTGGTAAAGGATCAGTCCAGACTGTTATACCTTTATCTGATGGTTCTGCCCTTAGGCTGACAACTGCCAGATACTATACTCCGAGTGGAAGATGTATTCAAATTACTGGTATAGAACCAGATATAGAATTAGAATATATACCTCCTAAAAAGTTAAAAAAGAGGCCAAGATTTATTAGAGAAAAAGATCTTGGTAAAAATGTGCTCGGAGAAATAAAACCTAATAAAAGTGAGTCAGAAAAGTTGAATAAAAGAGCAAAAGAACTGATTAATAAAGACAATCAGGTAAGATTTGCTTTGAAATTGCTTGAACATTGGTCAGCGTTTGAACAAGTAGTGGAAAATACTAAAAAAATGTGTACTCCTTCTACAAAATGACAAGAGCATATTCAAAGAAATGGGGTGTTATATTTGATATGGATGGTGTCCTTATTGATAGCTATAATGCGCATTTTTTGTCTTGGAAAAGAGCTTTAAACAAATATGGTCTTAGTATAACAGAATATCAATTTTCTTCTACATTTGGTCAGACTAATAAAGACATATTATCTAAGCTTTTCCCACAACTTGACCCAAGGGAATATGCAGTTATCGAGGAAGAAAAAGAAAAGATTTTTAGAGAAATTATAAAAGATGATTTTCCAGAGATGGATGGTGCGTCTGAGCTTATAGATGCTATATATAATATGGGAGGACTTATTGGTATAGGGTCATCTGCTCCTTTAGAGAATATAAAGACTGTTCTAGAATTGCTCCCAACTGGTAATTATTTTAGAGTAATAATAAGCGGAAACGATATTTCCTATGGAAAACCTGATCCTGAAATCTTTTTGAAAGTGGCAGAAAAGTTGGGGCTTTATCCAAATAAATGTATAGTAATAGAAGATTCGCCTTCTGGTGTTAAGGCAGGAAAATTGGCTGGATGCACTGTTATTGGACTTGTAGGGACAGTTTCAAAGGAAGAATTAAAAGATGCGGATGTAGTGATCTATTCACTAAGAGATTTGAGTCCAAAATTGTTAAGGAATATCTTAAAATGTTAAATAAGAATCTTTCTATTATACTTGCTGCTGGAAGGGGAAGCAGGATGAAGGGATATTATGGTAATAAAACCACTATATCCCTTATTTCGGGTTATAAGTATCCGATGATATTGGAAATACTCAAAAATACGCCATTTGGATATAAGCTGATTGTGGTGCATTATAAAAAGGAAGATGTGATGAATGTGACCAAAGGATTTGGAGTTATATATTGTGAACAACCAGAATTGAATGGCACAGGAGGAGCTATACTCGCTGCTCGGGATATTCTATTAGAAATAGACACAGAAGCAGTAATTATTACAATGGGGGATGTTCCTCTTGTTACAAGAAATACTTATTATAGCTTGCTGGAAGGCCTTAAATATAACGATATGATGGTGCTGGGATTTATACCAAAACATAAAAGACAGTATGGAGTGTTGGAACTGCAACAGGATAAGGTAAAGAGAATAATTGAGTGGAAAACATGGAAAGATTTTTCATTAGAAGAACAAGAGAAATATCAAATATGTAACTCAGGAATTTATGCAATAAGAAAAAGGATACTTTTACAATATATACCTTTGCTTAGCTCAAAACCCCATATAGTTATAAAAAACAGAAATGGTGTTCCTACTAAAATAAAAGAATATTTTTTAACGGACTTGGTGGAATATATGAACAATGATGGTTTAAGTGTAAGATATGAACTTGCCAGTGAAAGAGAACTTATAGGTGTAGATGATCCAGATTCTCTTGCAATTGCCAGACAAGTATTCATATCTAAACGGAGGTAAGGAGTTTTGAAAGTCTTCTTAAACCATCTCTTTGTCCTAATGCAATAAGGATATCACCCTCTTCTATCTGGGTTTTAGATGAAGGATTAAATATCATTTGTCCTTCTTTTTTTCTGATGGCTACTATAATTACATTTGTTTTTTGCCTGATTCCTGATTTTTCGAGAGAGAGCCCATTCATAGGAGATCCTTTTTTCACCATAAGTTCTTCAATTTCCAGTTCTATTTCTCTATTATGTACAGTAAGTTCTAAAAATTCTGCTACAGCAGGCCTTATTATGAGGTTTGCCAATTTTTGTCCACCTATAATATGAGGCATTACTACTCTGTCTGCTCCTACTCGGATAAGCTTGTTATATGTATGTTCTTCCTCTGCCCTTGCTAATACAAATAGAGCTGGATTGAGAGTTTTTGCAGTCATAGTTATAAAAAGATTATCTGCATCAGATGATAAAAGTGCTACTATGCCTTTTGCCCTATTAATACCTGCTTCTATAAGGACATCTTCCATTGTCGCGTCTGCTATAATATATGGATGTTCACTTTTTTCTAAAGTTTCCCTTAATTCTGGATTTTTTTCTATAACTAACAAAGGTATATCTCTGGACTTTAATTCATTGGCTACCACTCTGCCGATTTTTCCATAACCACACAATATATAATGTTCTTTAAGAGATTTGATTTTTAAGCCCAATTTTCTCCTCCCAAGTATAGACATTATTTGAAATTCTATCATTGCTTGAGCCACAAGGCCAAGAGTATAAGCAATTATACCCATACCCATGAATATAAGAAATATAGTAAATATTCGTCCATGTTCGGAAACAGGTTTAACTTCTTCAAAACCAACAGTTGTAATAGTTATAATGGTCATATAGAGAGAATCCAAAAAATTCCATTTTTCAATAAACATATAGCCAACGGTTCCCAGCAATATTATTCCTATCAACATTAAAAGGCCACGTATGATATTTTTTAAATCATATTCATGGGGATAATATATATATGAGGCTGGTGAAACAGATTTTTTAACCATGATCTGAATTTTGCTCTTTTAATACATATATCTCTGGTAGGCATCTGTGTTCTTCATTAAAATCGAGTCCATATCCAACAAGGAATCCTTTTTCTACTTTAAATGCACAATAGCTTACATTAATATCTATATCTCTTCTTTCTCTTTTATCTATTAATGCGCATATCCTTACTGATTCTGTGCCTTTTTCTTCCAGTAATTTTGTTACATAGTTCAATGTCTTACCTGTATCTACTATATCTTCTACTATTACTACAGATTTTCCTTCTACAGGTAGTTCCACATCCTTTGTTAATTTAATTTGTCCAGATTCCATACCAGAACCATAACTTGCTACTCTTATAAAATCTATTTTCGCAGGTATTGATAATTCCTTTGCCAGATCCGCCATAAAAAAAATCGCCCCTTTTAAAATTCCTATTAAAAGTAAATCTTTGTCCCGATAGTCTTCAGATATTTGACGGGCTATATATTTTAC
>CAZMNC010000026.1:0-5907 GCA_964567535.1 uncultured Desulfobacterales bacterium
TGACTGTCCTCCAATAGGGTTTGACCCAAAAAAAAGTGAATACGTAATTGTTCCAGAAGCAAATATAAATGGCAAAACAATAAAAATATATGCAGTATCTGCTTTTCCAGAACCAGGCATTGTAAGAACCCATCTGCCAGCAGCAGATTATTCAAAAAAGACTTATTTGCTTCCTACATGGGCATATACTGCAGTTGGATTTAAAGACAATAAATATTGGATATGTGGTTTTTGGATAGACCATAATTTTAAATGGAATCCTAAAAATTATGATGACATAGAATTGTTAAAAAAGATAAAAAGATATATATCAACTTATGGAAATAATAAACTAATAAAACATTTATTAAACTGTGCTACCAAAAATCACTGTTTTGCAGCAAAAAATCTATTTTATATGAGATGGGAAGCCCCTCTTCCTGTAAGTAAGAAATGTAATGCAAGATGCCTTGGGTGCTTATCTTATCAGCCAAAAAGCTCATTCCCAGCATCCCATGAAAGAATAAAATTTACTCCTTCAAAAGAAGAAATAGTCGAACTTGCAGTAACTCACTTGGAAAATGCTCCTGATGCAATTGTTAGTTTTGGTCAAGGATGTGAAGGTGAACCTATAATGGAATATAAACTTATTGCAGATAGTGTAAAAGAAATAAGAAAAAGGACAAAAAAAGGAACTATAAATCTAAATACAAATGGCAGTGATCCTAAGAAAATAGAGATTATTGCAGATAGTGGATTAGATTCTATAAGAATAAGTTTGAATAGTGCCAGAGCAAAATTGTATGCAAAATATTATAGACCAAAAAATTATGATTTTTATGATGTGTTAGAGTCTATTTACAAAGCAAAAAAGAAAGGTCTCTATACAATGATAAATTACTTAATATTTCCAGGAATAACAGATGAATATGAAGAATTATTGGCACTTAAAAAGCTTATAAAAGATACACAAATAGATTTTATTCACATGAAAAACTTATGTATAGATCCAGACCTGTATATAAAAAATATGCCGTCTAACGGAATTAATGTTATTGGCATAAAAAAAGTCATAGAAATTATAAAACAATCTTTTCCAAAAATTGAGTTAGGATATTTTAATAAGGCATTAAGTTACGAGTCAAATTTCAGTTGACATTGTAATAGGTTTTGGGTATTAGTAATAAAACATCCTTCAGGAACAAATAATTTACAATAAAAAAGAGAGGAGGGATAAAGAAATGCCAACAGTAGAATTTGAAGGACAGGTATTTAACGTAGATGAAGATGGTTTTATTGATGATTTTAAAAATTGGAATGAAGCTTGGGTGAGATACGTAAAACAACAAGAAGGAATAGAAGAGCTTACAGATGAACATTGGAAAGTTATAAAAGTTTTACAAGAGTATTACAAAAAGAATGGAATTGCTCCAATGGTTAGAATTTTAAGTAAAGTGACTGGGTATTCCCTCAAAAAGATTTATGAGTTATTTCCATCAGGTCCGGGAAAAGGTGCATGTAAAATGGCTGGACTTCCCAAACCAACAGGTTGCGTATAAAATTTCTTATAAAGAAGAAAAAAGAAAGACATACCTACAAGGTATGTCTTTCTTTATTTTTTATCTATAAGATCATTATACAATTCAGGGCGTCTATAAGGTAAAAAATATCCCATATACTGGGAACGAAAAGTAGAAAGATAGCTCTTATCTATAGAAAGAGGTAGAATAACATCTTTTCTTTCTGTAAATATATAATTTATTATTTTGCCATTCGGACCTATTGCTACAGCAACGCCAGGAAAAAAAAGCCCATTTCTCACTTTTCCTACCTGATTACAAGCTATTATAAATATACCATTATCAAATGCCCTTGCCCTTAAGTGTCTTAACCAACTATCTAATTTTTGTTTTGGAGTCCCTCTTGGAGAAGCATGAGGGAAAAAGATAATATCAACTCCTTTAATAGCCATTAATGTAGACAATTCTGGAAAATGAGCTTCATAACATAATTGAATACCAAATAAAAAATCTCCAAAGGAATAAATAGGAACATCATCACCCGCTCTGTATATACCCTGCTCAATAGGAGATAAATGAGTTTTTCTGTAAATTCCAATAATACTATCCGGACCTGTAATTATTTGGGTAATATATGGCAAACAAGAACTCTCACAAAATTCTATAAAACCAGCTATAATAACCTTATTTAATCTATTACAAATATCAATAAGCTTATTAATTATATATTTATTATTATAATATCTTGGTAAAATGTTAGCAGGATCTTTTAGTATATAGCCTGTAATTGACAATTCTGGAAAGCAAATTATATCTGCTCCTTTTTCAGCAGCCTTTAAACAAAGATCTTCTGTTTTTTTTAAATTCTCCTCAACTTCTCCAAGCTCAGAATACATACATACAGCACATATATTAATTCTATCCATTTTCTTTAATATACTCCACCACCATGTCCCCTACCTCTGTTGTAGTATATCCCATACGGCCAGCTTCAAGACTATCCAATCTTTTAACTACATCTTTAATAGCATCCATAAGCAACTTAGCAGCATTATCCTCATTTAAATATTCCAACATCATTTGTGCCGCACATATTGCTGCCAAAGGATTTATTTTATTTTGTCTCGCATACTTAGGAGCAGAGCCTCCTATAGGCTCAAACATAGCAATCTTTCCTGGATTTATATTTCCACCAGCAGCAATACCTAATCCTCCTTGAATAATTGCACCTATATCAGTAATAATATCTCCAAACATATTATTTGTTACTATAACATCAAATTGCTCTGGATTTTTTATCATCCACATACAAAGTGCATCTACATGTTGATAATTGGTATTTATATCAGGATAATCATTAGAAATTTCTTCAAAAACTCTAAGCCACAAATCTGACTCATAGTTTAATACATTAGTCTTTGCACATAAAGTTAACAGCTTCTTTTTATTACGTTTTTTACAATATTCAAATGCATATCTTATACACCGTTCAACACCCTTTTTTGTATTAATGGACTCTTGAATAGCTACTTCATCATTAGATCCTTTGTTTAAAAAACCTCCTGCACCAACATACATACCTTCGGTATTTTCTCTTACAACTACAAAATCTATATCAGATGGACCTTTATCTCTCAAAGGAGTATATACTCCAGGTAATAATATAACAGGCCGTAAATTTATATATAGATCTAAATCAAATCTCAGCCTAAGTAATATCCCTCTTTCAAGTATACCAGGTTTTACATCCGGATGACCAATTGCTCCTAAATAGATTGCATCATAATTATTCTTTAAATCTTCTATTAATCCTTCAGGTACTAATATTCCATCCTTAAGATATCTATCTCCACCGAGTCCCAAATCTTTAAATTCAAATTTTATTCTATATATTTTGGATAAGGCATTTAAGGTCTTAAGTCCCTCTGCTATAACCTCAGGTCCTGTACCGTCACCAGGTATAAGAGCTATTCTATATATTCTACTCATATCAAACTCCTTTATTATTTCTTTTTTCTATTTTCTGGTCTTAATGATCTAACAACAGCACCAGCTCTCCACATTTCTGAATTTCTCATATCTTCAAGCTCTTTTTGAAGTCGTTCTCTATAGTCAGGAGCACTATTTGCTTCCAATACCCTTTTTGCTTCTTTACCACTTTTTACACTATCATAAAGTTCTTCAAAAAGAGGCAATACAGTATCTCTAAATCTTGGAGCCCAGTCCAAAGCTCCTCTCTGAGCCGTAGTGCTACAATTTGAAAACATCCAATCCATTCCATTTTCTCCCACAAGCTTTATAAGGCTTTGGGTTAATTCTTCTACTGTCTCATTAAATGCCTCACTCGGCGAATGACCATATTTTCTGAGTATTTTATATTGAGCCTCCATTATACCTGCAAGACACCCCATTAAAACCCCTCTTTCTCCAGTAAGATCACTATAAGTTTCTTTTTCAAAAGTAGTAGGAAACAGATAACCAGAGCCAATTGCTATACCCAGAGCAAGAACTCTGTCTCTTGCTCTACCAGTAAAGTCTTGAAAAATAGCATAACTTGCATTTATGCCGCTACCCTCTAAAAAATTTTTTCTAACGCTTGTTCCAGAACCCTTTGGGGCAACCAGTATTACATCTACATAATCAGGGGGAATTACTCCAGTGAGATCCCGATAAACAATAGAAAAACCATGTGAAAAATATAGTGCATCTCCCTCATGAAGAGACTCTTTTACAACAGGCCATGTAGCCATCTGACCCGCATCAGAAAGAAGATTCATAATAATTGTACCTAACTCAGCAGCGTCTTTTATAGAAAGTAAGGTCTTTCCAGGAACAAATCCGTCTTTTATAGCTCTTTCCCAGTTGGGACTATTCTCTCTTTGTCCAACTATAACCTCAAATCCATTATCTCTTAAATTTAAGGCCTGAGCCGGCCCTTGCACACCATAACCAAGTATAACAATCCTTTCATCCTTAAGAATCTCTTTAGCTCTCTCCAAAGGGAATTCTTCAGCAGTTACTACTTCTTCTATTACTCCACCAAAGTCTATTTTAGCCATTAATATAAAACCTCCTTAGAATTTTTTTTAAATTATCATTTTTAGTTTATATTAGCAATAGCTGATGATTTAAACTATTTAATCATCATAAATGTATTCATATTTTATTTAATATAAAACCTATACCTGTTTATCAAGCTTATTTAAATAACACTCAATATATTCCTTTACTTCCCATTTTCCCTCGTATATTCCAAAATGTCCTTCACATAGGATATCTGCATTAAGCTCAATAAGCTTTTTCAGAGATCCTTTTGCAGTATCAGGTTCTGCTCCAGGAATAAAATAAGGACCATGAATATCCTGTCCAAAAAGTATCCTTTTCTCTTTAATATCTAAGTAGCATACAATGCTTCCAGGAGAGTGCCCGGGTATATGGAGAAATTTAAAATCATATTTGCCAATTTTCAGTTCCTTTTTTTCTCCCTTTAGCTTTTTGTCTATTTTACAAGGCGTATAAGATACTCCATACCAATGTGCCCCTGTTCCTATCCCTTTTTCAATCATATTTGATTCAAGCTCATGTGCTATTATTTCTACATTAAATTTCTCCCTAAACTTAAAAAGACCTCCAATATGGTCAATATGACCATGTGTAGCAATTATAACCTTCAATTTCTCTGGAGCTAAATTTAGACTCCTTATATTTTCAACAAGTATTTTAAAACTTTCCCCAGCTCCTGAATCTATAAGAACAAGATATGGTCCAGAATCAATAAGATATACAGAACAGTCATCAGGATTTGAGATTTCAACTCCCCCTATCTGATAGATATCCTCAAATACTTTAAATGCCTTTTTCATCTTGTCTCTCCTGTTGATACTTTTAGTCCGTTTTTATGTAAAATAAGGTATAGTGTCAAGAAACAAGAATACTTGTAAGCAACATTTATTTATAAATTATCTTCAAATAAATAATTCTCCTGCTCCCTAAAAATTAAAAGCATGAAGTGGACCCCAATTTTTGTTCCACATAAAATATTCAACAACTAAAATAAGGAGGGAGATCTAATGAACAAACAGTACACAGCCAAATTTAAAGCAACAGTAGCCCTTGAGACTATAAAGAAAGATACATACAAAAAGATAGGTCAACTTCAGGTGAAAGGAAATTTTTTGTCTCATGTGCTAAAAAATGCATTACTCAACTTTGACACCTTAAAGTAAAAATTATTTTAAATTCAGGCACTTATCCCTCTTAAATCAGACGTGCCCACTACAGTTTCTATTTCCACTACCCTTTTGGGTACAGCTATCCCTGCTGCCTTAAATCCAAAATAGGCCTTTCCCTTAAGCTCTGTCCTAACCAGACAACTCCTTCCCCCACTCCTAAGCTTTACCACTCGCAT
>CAZMNC010000027.1:0-4050 GCA_964567535.1 uncultured Desulfobacterales bacterium
TTTGAAGATTTTTAATCTGGGTATCCTGATATTTTCTGGAACAACAATATATTTTATATTTTCATATATATTTGGTATACCTGAAACATCTATTATATGGAAAACTATGAGAAAGATTAGTAATATATGATTACAAAAAATATAGCTTTTGTTGACATTAAAATATAAACTTGATGCATAAGTAAATGCTTTTATTTTTAGTCTAATTATTAAGGGACTTATCTCATGTGGAGTGCATTACAATTTGAATTTATGAGAAATGCTTTGCTTTCCGGAGTTATTATCAGTATCTTATGTGGTATAATAGGTACTCTTGTTGTTGTAAATAGACTTGTTTTTATGACAGGTGGTATTGCTCATGCTGCTTATGGAGGAGTAGGATTGGCAATATATATGGGAATTTCGCCTTTTTTAGGAGCTTCCATATTTTCTGTTCTTACATCTATTTTGGTAGGAGTATTTACAATAAGAGAAAAAGATAGAGCTGATACAATTATAGGTGTTATTTGGGCTATAGGTATGGCAATAGGTATTATATTTGTTGATTTATCCTCAGGTTATAATGTAGATTTATTAAGTTATCTATTTGGTAGTATTTTAAGTATACCAAAGTTTGAAATATATATAAGTGCTTTGTTTACTGGTATGGTCATTATAGGGGTATATTTTTCATATAAAGAATTGATTGCTGTTTCTTATGATGAAGAGTTTAGCTTTGTTATAGGGCTTCCTGTAAGACTTATACATTTTTTAATATTGATTTCCACAGGTTTTGCTGTGGTTATTGCCATGAGAATGGTAGGACTTATCCTTGTTATTGCTCTTGTTTCAATTCCACCTTATATTGCTGAGAATTATACAAACTCTCTTGCACAAATGATGTTTTTTTCTTCTTTGTTAGGAATACTTTTTACAATTGCAGGCTTATGGGTTTCTTATTATTTTAATATATCTCCTGGTGCTTCTATAATACTTGTGGCAGGAACAGCCTTTTTTGTTTCTTATGTGGAAAGGATTTTTGAAAAAGGTTGGAAAAAACAAAGATAAAAAAAGTATTTTTTTTGATATTAGCTACATGGTTTGGATGTGGTTTTATGCCATTTGCTCCAGGGACTTTTGGAGCTTTAGCTGCTATTCCTTTTATATTTTTATTTAAAGATGCTCATTTTTTAACAAAATTAGTTTTTTTTATTTGTTTATTAATAATTGCTATTTGGGTATCAAACGAGGCAGAATTTATATTTTCTGTGAATGATCCAAAACAAGTAGTTATCGATGAAGTAGTTGGTATGTTAATGGCAGCTCTTTTTCTCCACTTTAAGTGGAAATTGATTATCATTTCATTTTTTGTTTTTAGGATATTTGATATAAGCAAACCTTTTTTTGTTAAAAAGGTAGAAAAATTAAAAGGTGGAGTAGGAATTGTAATGGACGATATAATAGCTGGAGCTATCACATATTTATTAATGTTTGTTTTCCTTATCGTCTCTGGGTAAAGGTATTTTAAAAAATTTTATTCCTTCATCTTTCAACATCTTTTCTTCTTCCTCTGTAGCAGATCCTCTTATATTTCTTTTTTCTGTAATTCCATAATGCATTTTTAATGCTTCTTTAGCAAAATCTGGACCTACATCTTCTGAATTATTTTTTATGTATTCTACAAATTCTTTGTATAGGCGAACATGGTCTAAAGTTTTATTTAAATCTTGATCATCTCTTTTTTCTTCTTCTTCTTTTGTTTTTGAGACTTTTATAGCAACAGGAGAGAGCACTCTTCTAACATTTGTATCATTACAATAAGGACAACTAATCATTGCCTTTTCTTTTTGTTCTTCAAAAGCTTCTAAACTATCAAACCAGCCTTCAAATATATGGCCATTAGAACATTCAATATCAAAGATTATCATTATACTTTCCTCTTATGAGATTATTTAGTCTGTGCAAATTCACTATATCATAATCTTGGCCTTTTTTATTTTTTCCCTTAGGGGTTTCTATAATAAATATGTGATTTTTAAATCTGTTATCCCTTAGAAAAAAACTTAGTCCTTTATAACCTATCATTCCCTCCCCAATGTGCATATGTCTATCTATACGAGAACCCAGCTCTTTTTTAGAATCATTAATATGGAATAAAAAAAGATAATTAAGTCCAATGGTCCTTTCAAGTTCATATATCAATTTTTCATATTTTTCTTTGGTTCTAAAATCATAGCCTGCTGCAAAAATGTGGCATGTGTCAAGACAAATTCCAAGCCTGTTTTTATAGCCTGTCATATTTATTATATCGGCTAAGTGTTCTAATTTGTATCCAATAGTTGTTCCTTGACCAGCAGTTGTTTCCAATAGTATTTTTGTATTTTCAGTTTTTTCTATAACTTCTTTAAGACCTTCAACAATTTTTTTTATTCCATATAATTCCCCTGCTCCTTTATGTGCACCCGGATGAATAACCACATAATTTATAGTTAAGATCATGGCTCTTTGAATTTCTGTTAATAGAGCCTTAACTGAATTCCTCCATATCCTTTTTTCAGGAGATGCTATATTAATAAGATATCCTACATGTACAGAAACAGGTACTATCCCTGTTTCTTCTTTTGCTCGTATAAACTTATCTATCTGCTCCTGAGTAAATGATTTTATATGCCAACTATTAGTATTATGAGTAAATATCTGAATAGCATTGCATCCTACTTCTTTGCCTCTAAAAAAAGCCTTTTCTATTCCGCCTGATATAGGCATATGTGCACCTAAAATCGGCATATTTAGCTCTTCATATCCTCCCAGAGCATATTAATAAGCTGTTTGAAAATAGGGCCTGGTTTACCATCACCTATAATATTATTATCATATCTAATAACTGGAACTATATCTATAGAAGTTCCTGTAAGTATTATCTCTTTTGCTTTATATGCATCTTCTTTTGGAATATCATCAAATTTTACATCAGCAAGTATCCCTTTATTTACCAAAATTTGAGAAAACCTAAATACTTGTCGAGCAGTAATTCCAGCAAGAGTTTTTTCAAACTTAGGAAATCTTAATATATTATCTTTTCCTAAAACTGCTATGTTTTCTGTTGCTCCTTCTGCTAAAAAGCCTTCTTCATCAATAGCTATAGAAAAATCTACTCCTGATTGAATTGCTTCCATCTTCATAAGGACATTTGGAAGATAGTTGCAAGATTTTATTGTAGCAAAAAAGGACTTTTTTATAGGTATGCAGCTTGTTATCACCGTTACACCTTTTTTGTGGTATCGTTCTGGAGGAGCAGAGAATTTTATTGCATTTATATACATATAGCTTTCTGGACAATCAAATGGATTTACACCAAAACTTCCTGGCCCTCTTGAAACAAGTATCCTTATTATACAATCTCGTTCTTTAGTAATAGATATAAGCTCATTTATTATACTTTTTATATTATTGTATTCTGGTGGAAGATTAAGAGAGATCTTTTCTGCAGATTTTTCCAATCTGTGTAAATGTTCATCTAATTTATATACTTTATTATTAATACACCTCATAACCTCAAACACTCCATCTCCTCGGTGAGCTACATGATCATCTATCGGGATTAGCATAAGATCAGGATCTTTTGTAAATCCATGAAAGAGAGTTGAATACATAGCTAAATAATTTTCTGTTCCTTGTCTTTTTTTTAAATTTGAAAATATATTGCTTTTTGTAATCAGTTTATTTTTCATATGAGCTTAACCCCTTATATACCATATATATTAAGATCTTTGTTGATTTTGTAATATATTATTAGTATTTATTTCTAATGCAATTTTCTTTTTTTTAAAAGAGCTTTTTTGATCTATTTTTATAGATTATTTTTCTAAAAAGATTCGAGCTTTTTCAAAAATAAATGGTAATTCCTCAATTACATCCACCTCTGATATAATCATAAAGAAGGATCAGTTATAGAAGGTGGGAGATAGAACTGATAAAGTTAGCAGAAGCAATAAATGATGAAGGCAAGGGTGAGAAGCTTTTAAGGAAGTATGGGATTTTATTAAAGGAATTTAAGGAATGTATTTATTG
>CAZMNC010000028.1:0-8188 GCA_964567535.1 uncultured Desulfobacterales bacterium
TTCTCAGCTAAAGGGATTAGTTTATCTATTCCGTGATGAGATTTTTTTTGCTCTTTTAATTTATTAGTTTTTTCGTATAGTGCCCTATTATCTCTTATTAAATCGTCCGGGTAATCTCTTTTAAACTTTTCCCAAAACAAAAGGCCAAACCCACTTAGAGTTACAAGCCCCTTTTCTTCTTCCACCAAACAGTCAAACCTATGCTCATTATAATCAATCCCTTCTTGCCACTCTCTTTTTGAGATATAAGTATCTTGTTCAATTTTTCTTAGCTTTTTCTCAACCTTAAAAATTACTTCTTCATTAACAAGAATGGGGATATGACTTAAGGTAAGAAGATCATAGGAGTCTTCATAGATATAACGGATAGGTTTATTAAAAAGCATTCCTATTAAGGCCAAATATGGAACTACACTTTTATATCCACCTGTTATATTTAGCACTACATTTTCGTATTCAAAATCGATTAAAAAAGAGATGAGATTTTTTATCCCATACTTTGAGAACCGTTTTCCGTCATAAGCTTGCAGACCTTCTATTACTTTTATTTTGACATTGTGGTCTAATACTATATTCTTAGAAACCAAAAAGTCTTTCACTAATTCTGCACTTAATGTCCCATTAATTGTATCTGTTGAAATAAGAATAACTTTATCATCAGGCTTTACTTTCATTTTCATTAAGCTTTTAACTTCAGCTGAAACTTCACCAAAATCTGAGATTCCATCCAATTGTTCCATAACCTGATCTTTTATAATTTCAATTTCTAATTCTATTTTCTTAGCATCCTTTAAGGGAATATTTTTGATTCTTTGAATATCTATGTTTCTATTTGTAATTATAGAAGTTCCACAGGTACAGATATATGTTTTTATCATCTTTTAAGCTCCCTTACCCTGAACTTCCTTTTAAGTGCTTCTATAGATTTGATATCAATACCTTGTGAAACTTCCTTAGAGGATTTTGTCTCGCTCTGGACATTATCAAAAACAAGCTGAATCCAACCAGATGTAAACCTTCGGCCATCCCATCTCACCAGCTTTCTGGATTTTGGAAGAAGACCTCCATGTGAAGAATCATAACTTATGTTTTTAGTGGCGTGGATTAAAATATTCTCATAAAGATCGGGCATAAGTTTTTTTACTGCTAAAGCTATTGTCAAACTTAAGTATCCTTCATCTTTACCTATACGAATAACAGGATTTTTGGGGTCATTTTTTTGCTCTATTTGGATAAGCTGATCAACTACATCACTTAGACTATGCTTTTCAAAAAATGATATTTCCTCATTCAAAAGGTCCTTTGTAAAAGCAAAGCAACTTAAAAAAACTGCTTCTAAATTGTTTATTAGCCTTTCTTGTTTTTCTTTAAGTCCTGTTTTTTCAAGTTTTTCAGGTATTAGCTCAAGTCTAAATTCAGTTAGCAAAATTTCAGTATCAGGTAACATGTATTCATAAAATATCTGAAATTTACGGCTAATATTAAATGGCTCAGCATAGCTGACACAAAGAACATCCGATGGATTTAATAAAACGCTATCTCCTATATGTAAAAATTTTAACAAGTCATATTTGGCATCATTATTTTTTCCTCTAAAAACAAACTCTTGCAGTTTAGATTCTATTTTTTTTGTCCTTTCTGATAGTGCTTTTTTAAATAAATTGAACTCCTTGAATTCTTTTCTATTATTAGGTTTCCGATTTTTAACCTTCTCTATAAGATCTTTATAAGTAAATCGTCCTATATTTTTGATTTTAACCTCTTCATCTAACATTCTCTTTAAACTATTTTCTAAAAATTCTTGAATTCCTCTGTCCTCACAGAAAACTTTATACAAAAGAACTGTTCTTATAGCCCCTTTTATTTCTGTTCCGGGAATATAAGGCTTATGCATTTGTTTTATAAAAGAATGTATCTCTTTATTGAAATGGGGTTTATTTTTACAATTTACGCTATAAATACATGCCTGTTTTACTTTGGATAAAGAAATGTGATTTTGAATTAAAAAATCTTTTAAAGTGAAAATTCTTTTTAATTCCCATATCTTGCTGTTTAAATCTTTTTGTTTTTTCTTTGGTAGCTGTCTCATTTCTTGTTTAAGTTCATCTATTTTATCCATATTTTTGGTAATCCAGTCTCCAAATTTCAAAGACAATTCAGTTCCAATAGTTTTAAAAAGCCTTTCAATATCTAATACAAAAAGCCTGTTTCCTTCTACAAAAGAGATTAAAGCGTTATAACTTTCTCCACATCCAATATGTAAAGGGGATAATACCTTAATCTTCATCTTTTTTCTCCTGAATATATACAGGATAAGCATATCCATATTGATAGATTGTACTTCCGTGAATATTTTTTACTGGTATAACAGCTCCATAAAAAGGCCTTATTTCCTTAGGCTTAATTATAGAACCAGCAGAAAAATACAACACCCGGGCTTTCCATATGTTTTCTCCTGCAAATTCAAATCTGGATTCCACTTTTGAGCGAACAGACTCTACCTCATACCAGGAAGATTCTATATCTATATCATCAACTCCGATATATCTTGACAAAGTAATAAAGGTATTTGTCTGGGGATTATCATCAAATAAAGGTTTACTCTCAATTTCTACTTTGAACCAGTTTTTCCCTGTATGTGCATCTGGCCCAATTCCGCTGTCCTGAAGATATAAAAGAGCAGGTTTTAAATATTCATCAATGTCATTGGTTTTTAGTAAAAAATAAAGACCACAATTATTTCTCAAGCTCAATTCGTTTACGAAAAATGTTTCTCCATCACCAGATGTTGAAAAACTTAATCTATCAAGCCTGTTTTTTTGAACAATTCCAGATTCAAAAAACTTAGGGTTCCTGAGTAATCCGTCCAAAAAGTCCAAAAACAAACTCTTTTCTGATTCACCTTTTTGAATTTTCTTAAAGACAGAAAGTGGTATCCACTTTATCTTTTTAAATTGCTTGTATTTGTTAACAATATCCATAAGACATGCCTTTTGAGCTTTGTGATATAGCCTAAGCTTAAGTCGCGATTTATTCTCTAATTTTTTTAAATCATTGATAGATAACAGACACATATATGGTTTTGGTAAATAATAATGTCTTATTTTTCCTATTTGCTTCCATGGAAATGCAGAAGATAGAAAAAAGGGGGGAGAACTTTTAAATTCATCCAATATCTGAATCAGTCTTTTTTCACCAAAAAGTATTCTAATTGCCCAGCATACAGCTCCAAAAATGGTATCTGAATGGGGTATAATTTCAAAGCTTCCAGTAGGTATAAGATGGATTTTATATTCCTTCATATTTTGTCCGCCCCATTAAATTATTTTATCAAAATTATCTAAAATATCCTTTGGTGTATTATATTCATTTTGCTTTGCCTTTTTTAATTTTCTTTCTCCTCCAACATACTCGCTTCTATCCTTAACTGTAATTTTTATATTCTCAAACTTAACCTTTCCTGATCCCCTCGTTCCACCACCACCAAGATATGAATGCTCCAGCAAAAGCATTCCTTCGAACAAAAGTTTTAAATGAGAAATATCTTTATCTTTATATACATCAAAGATAAACTCTGCTTTAAAAATAGAACCTGCTGGCACCCTTTCCATGCTTCTTGGATTGGCCTCTGAGGTCAGGCGATCAATGGTATTCTCAGTTTTTATTTCAGTGTAAATATTTTCTCCCATTGCTGCTGTCCATTTTTTTATTTGATCTTCTTGAGGATATGCATCTCTTACAGTAAGTCTTGTAGGACCTGGCAAAGTTTTGCCTTTGTGTCCTTCAGCAGGTATACCAAATACTATTCCTATGGGCTCTTCAGGGTTAGTGCAGGGCTTTCCCACCCATTTTATTTCACCTTTATCATTCTTTTTATCAATATCCACTTTATTATAAGCCCATTCAAGAAGACTTCTAATTTTGCCTTTAAGTGAAGAACCCGGAATATATGGGACACCCGTAACTTTGTCCTTTATAACTGGATTGTCAAGACCACCTATATCAAAACCTTCTTCAGTACCGCCTATGTGAAGAGCTGTCTCAAGCTTAATATCTGCGGTAATAATGTATTTTCCCATAAATTCAAAGTTGGGTTTATTTTCGGTCATGCTTTATAACCTCCTTTACTTACTGTACTTTTTATGATAGGCAACTATAGCTGTCATAAACTCACAAAATCTCCTAAAATCCTGAACTGTTTTTATCTTTTCAGGAATTATTTCTCGAATTAAGTCATAAAAATCTTCGCTTATAAGATTTCTACCTTTAGCATAGGCAAGATAAGGCAAAATCATATATAATTCAGGATCATCAAACGGATCATTATCTTTTTTATCTTTATTTCTTTGATCTATAAGTTTTATAGAATTAAATACTTTCCTAAGCTGAGTAGTTTTCATTTTTGAATCTTTTGCTATCTTATCTGCCCAGCCATTTTCAGGTAAAGCAAATTCTTTAACTTCTATTTCATGGAATTGAGTTCGTTTTTCTATTTCTCCTATTATTTGTCTTATGTCCTTGTCTTTGCTCATATTTTACCCCCTCTTATTTAAATCTTTTTACTAAGTTCTATTTTTCATTAGAACATATCTGCATGGAAAAACTGCCTGTCTTATATATTTTTGAGCATCTCCACATGTAATCATTTTGGCTTTGAACTTGTCCTTTATATCTTTGTTTAAATTTCGCTCTATGTTGTAGACCAGAAACGGTAAGAACATCAGATTATGAGATTCTTCAAAAAGATCCTTTTCTAAATTGTAATATCCAGGAAAGTATACTTTTTTGGCTTTGAGAAGATTCCTTAAAAATCTGCGGGAAAGCTTTTTATCTTTAAGAAAGCTATCCAATTCATCGGCAAACTCTTTAAGTTCGCAAAAAGTTAAAGTGTCAACAAAAATAGGAGTTTTGCTATCTTTTACATATATTTGTTCGGTCTTTAGCTCGTTTTTTGTAAAAACTTTGTCGTAATATTTCTTGATATTGTCCTGATATATCTTACTGTCCCGATGTTCTTCAGACCATACCATGGTCTCTCCCATTACTGTTATCCTATTTTTTCCTTTTGATTTTGACTGCGCTAATGCCTCTTCTGCTTTGTTTATAGCATGATTTATAGGGTATTTTGGTTTGCATATATAAATACCCGCAGATAGAGTTATATTAGGATTTTGACATGTAAATCTTCTAAACTCCTTTTGTATTTCCCAAGCAAGTTCTATAACTTGGTCCCATGGTCCCACAATTACCAAATCATCTCCACCAGAGAATATGACATAAAAAATATTGGATACATCGTAGCGATATGGACAATTACTATCAGGATGATCTTTCCATCTTTCAAATACCTCATTGCAGATCCTGTCTAAGTAAATAGAAAAAAACAAGAACAGAAGTCTACTAAGGTTTGCCAATCTTGATATAGACCTGGGTAGATTTTTGCCTTCGTCACTTCCTTCCAAGCCCAGAGAAAATATAAATCCAAGATTATCCACATCCATCTTTAGGATCCCGATTCTTTTATCTCCAGAAGACATATCTGCGAGGGTTGAAAAAGAAAGCACCTGACCTGTGCGAACCATTTTATCTCCTTCTTCATCCTCTTCTGTATCAAGCTCCATATCCTTTAAGGATAAAGGAAGTGTTTGAGAAAGGTAATAAGTTGATCTTATTATCAGTTTGTCCTTATGTGATCCTTCTCTTAAGGAGTAGATAAAAGATACGGATTTAATTAAATCGTGAGACAACTCTGCTTCTTTTAAAAGTGTTACCCAACCAAATGGACCAAATTCAATGGAAGTATTAGAAAGTTTTCTGTCTGAAAAAACAATGTGGTAAGCCTGAGGCAGCAATTCTCCAATTCTTCTGTCTTGAAAACATAAATCACAGAATCGCTTACCTTTTGGTACAGTATTCATATTACATGAGTGGCACACTTCCCTATGAAAATCTGTATCTTCCTGCCACACATTTTTATCCACTATATTCGGATAAAATTTCTTAAGCTTAGAAATCTGGATTTCTTCAGATAGCTCATCCCTCTTTTCAGAATACCTATTTTTTAAATCTGCCTTTGTTAGTTTGACATAAGCACTTACAAATCCAAGTTCTCCATGAAAATTCTTTAACAACCAGTCATTTACTTCTTTTTCAAAATCTTTTAGAGAGTTTTTTACTTCTTGAGTATTTGGCAATAAGATTTCAAAATTGCCACCTCCACAAAAGTTTATATTTGTCTGAGTAAAACCAAGCCTTCTTATAACATATCTGGACAGAACCTCTGAAAGCATAGTTATATAAAATGAGCGACCACGCAGGCGCTTGGCTATATTTCCAATTCCCTGAACACGGCCGATTTTAAAAATATAGTTCTGAATCCCTGAGATATCACCTCCATACAAAATGAATTCTCTTTTATTATTATCTGGACTTTCATTGTAAACAAAAAGGGCAGAAGCAATAGCAGCAGTTGTTTTAAGATGATCGAAAAGAGAGATATCAGGAAATACATTTGTGGCACTGGGGATATATGAGGTATATTTCTGAATAAGCCAATAAAGTTCATTAAAATAAAACTCTATTTCTTTAATGCTCCTTATCTCATTTACTTCGGCAGCAAAACTTTCCCACAACTGATAGTAGACATCTTCTCCGGCACATTTTTCACTTTCATCAAGAACAAAGGGATAACCATCCGATAAATTCTTTCTTGATTCGTATATAGGTCTATAAGCCCATCTTGTCCTATACTCTTTTCCTTCTTCTTTAATGATGTACTGTAGTTCTATTTCCTCAAAGACAGAACGCATACATACCTCTTTATATCCTTTCAAATTTACTTCATCTTCATATCTATCTATGCCCGAGGAAATAGAATCGGCCTCTTTATAGATATCTCCGGGTAAGTTTTTGTGATGTCTGGCAGCATTATACAATTCTGTCTTATCAATTAATCCTTCAGGTATAAATTTCTCTATGAAATATGCACTGTGGGCAGCATGCAGATAACAAGGAAAATTTTTAGGAGATAACGGGCAAAATTCATTATAGTTGTTTTTTATTTCTGGATGTCTTTTCTCCAATCCTGCTCTCTGCATAAGCTTTCCAATATCATGCAAAAGTCCTGCAAGAGCAATTTCGTAAATCGCAAACTTATCAACTGCCATATCTTACTCCTAAGAAAATATAAAAAATTATTAATAAAATTAATTTAAATACCCTTTTCTTCATCAACAGCAACGTTGCCAATCATAAAATTATCTTAATTCTACTTTTATCCATCATAATTCCATATCTCTTTGGCCTTAAACCAACCGAGGCGATCTCAAGTTCACTCAGGGCATACAGACCAAATCTCTGAATAAGTGCCCTTTTTATCTTTCCCTTATACATATTAAAATTTTCTTTGGTTAGGTTCATTATTCCTGAATCACTCATGTCATCCACTACCTTTTGTCTTGAGAGCCTTTTATAAATCTCTGCTATTCTTTGATGATTATCCCTTACTATGGACTCAAGTTTCAAAAAACAGTCTGTGCAACTACTACAGGTCTCCTTCTTACAATCCATTTTTCTCATCACAAAAAATGTATAAAGTGCCATCCAGGAGGGCATCATGCTAAGTTCTAATCCTTTGTAAATAATCTTCTTTTGTATTAGATTAATTATAAGACCTCTTTCTTGCTCCTTTATCAAGGAAAGCATCAAAATGGATGGATCCTGTGGTTCATCTATCAATTCTGTTGCCAGATGTCTTCTGAGTGACACAAAGGGAATAGGAATTAAATTTATTTTTGCATGTTTTGTTTCTTTAAAGAATGGCTTACCATTTTCATCTCTAAGCTCGATGAGCTTTGACTCCTTAGGTGGATAAAAGAAATCTTTATTTCTTTCAAATTCAGGGCTTACAAGCACATGATAGATCCGATCCTGTGCCCTTCCATACATCTGGGCAGCCACCATAAGGCAGGCACTCATGGTTTTTCTTCCACCAGCAATAGAGAAAAACACTGTTGTTTCAGGATCTTTTGTGAATTCAAATGTCAGCTCGAGACATTTTTTAAGAAGTGCTTCATTGTCTGACTCATCCACAATGTCAGAGAGCTCCCTTTCAGGGAAACTGGCAATTACATGGATTGTGTCTTTGTCAAACTTGATACTTGCTGGATTAATCCCATATTCATCAAGA
>CAZMNC010000029.1:0-7061 GCA_964567535.1 uncultured Desulfobacterales bacterium
ACCTTTTCCAGAAGATACTTCAAGATATCCTCCTTTAATTTCATCTCGGCCTTTTTTTGTTCTTGTTCAAAAAGTCTTTTCTTTATCTCTTCTTTCAAATCTTCTAAAGAATCAAGATGAAATTTTTCTTTTACAAATTCATCCGTCAATTCTGGCAACTCCATTTCTTCAATGTCAACCACTTGGACACTGAACTTTATGTTTCTGCCAGCAAGTTTAGAATTAGGATAATCTTCTTCAAAATCCACATCAATACGTGTTTCATCTCCCTTTTTCAAACCAATAAGAGAAGTCTCAAATACAGGATGTGTATCTCTAGAGCCTACTTTTATAACCGCCTTTTCTCTTCTCAACTCTTCTAATGGTTTTCCTTTATAAAAACCTTGATAATTTAGAACCACATAATCACCCATTTTTATAGGTCTATCCTCTTTTACAGGAACTATCTTTCCATGCATTTCTCTTATTCTATTTAGCTCTTTTTGAACCATATCTTCTGTAATCTCTATTTTGGTCTTATTTAATTCTATACCCTTGTAATCCTCTTCCTTTATTTCTACTATAGGTTTTACCTCTACAATAGCAGAATATTGAAAAGGAGCACCTTTTTTAAATGATGCCTTATCAAATTCAAATGATGGAATTCCCACAGGTAAACGATCTAACTGTTTTGTTGCCTCAGGAAAAGTGTCTCTTATTATATCTTCTATAATCTCATCTTTCACTCTATCACCAAAACGGGCTTCTAATATCTTCATAGGCACCTTACCTGGCCTAAATCCTTTTAGTCGGACCTTCCTTTTCAATTCAGCATATATCTTGTTTATCCTTTTATCTACCTCTTCAGGTTCTATTTCTATTGAAAGTCTTTTTTTTATTGGACTGATATCTTGTACTGTTGTTTTCATAAGATCCCCCACATAATTTTTTTATTTTTAGGTTAATGGAATAGATAATACTATGTCAAGGATAATGAGATAGTACAATTTGGACCAACAATAAGCATGTTATTTGGAAGATAGCTTTGAATTAATTCTAACTTGCTACCAAATAATATCTCCTTTACTGGACCATGTCCATATGCTCCTATAACAATAAGACTGTTATGGGGTACTGCATAGAGATTTGTTTTTAATTCTCCTTTATCAAAGAATAACCATTCGAAATCAAGTTTTTTAATAGAATCTAATATGCCCTTTTCTTCTAACATATTTTCATAATATGTCCTTGATTTTCCTTCGGCATATGTAAATAAAAACAAAGGAAATCCTGAAATACGGCTTATCTCAATACCAAATTTTGCAGCCTTTCCTGCATTGCTTGATCCCCCAAAAAATACTGTTACACTTTTCCACTCTTTGTAAACAGAGGTTGGAATAAGAATAGGAAAAGACGAATTTTTTATAATATGTCTCACCCTTGGGCCTATATACCCAAGTCCTATTTTTGTAGATAAATCACTCATACCCCTAGGACAAGTCATATATCTAAAGTCAACAGGAAGATCTGGTAATGTAGATGCAGTATAACTCTTAGGCTCAATAAATCTTGGTATAATACCAGCATCTCTAATTATTTCCTCAGCATGGGCTTGAGCACTATCAGAATCTCTCATATAAGAATCATCTAAATCCACAGTTACTACTTCATTTTCAAAATACATAAGAAATTGTTTGAACTTTGGGATATAAACTCTTAATGAGGTATCTGTATTTTTACAGAAGTATATGGATTGAAAGAGAGTCTCCCTGCCAAAAGGAGTATTTCTAAATATATGCAACAATTCGTTCTTCATTATATTTCCTCCTCTACTATTAGCTCTTTGCGATAATGATCTAATATCTTAGATTTAGATATAAGACCCACAAATTTTCCATCATGGACTACAGGGAGTGTTGCATCACGACTATAGTCAAACATGTCTATAATTTCATGTAGTTCATGATCCAGAGATACTGTTGGAATACTGGGATCAATTAATTCTTCTACTAAAATAGAATCATACAAATTAATATCAAACAAATATGCCCTTATATCATCAACATGGATAATACCTATATATCTTTTGCTATATGGATCTAAAACAGGAAAAAAATGATATTTTGTCTGTTTTATCACTTCTATAAAATCTTTTAATTTCATATCAGATTTCACCGGATAGTAATTATGATCAATTAACTCCACAATATTTAATTCAGACAGTATTCGTCTATCTGTTCTCGGCCTAAGGAGTTCCCCTTTTGCAGCTAGTTCTTGATGATAAACAGAAAAAGGTTCAAACAAACGGCTTAAAGACAAACTAATTACAGATACCAGCACAACAGATACTAAAACCTGATATCCCCCGGTTATTTCCGTGATAAGAAAGATTCCTGTCATTGGAGCTTGTAGGACGCTACTTATTATACCAGCCATTCCTAAAAGTGCAAAATAGGCTTCACCAGCCCAATTAATAGAAGGAGCAATCAAAAGAAGTAATTTATAATAAAAAAACCCCAGAAAACTTCCTATAACAAGACATGGAGCAAAAAGACCACCAATTCCACCAGTTCCTATGGTTATAGATGTAGCTACTATTTTTCCCAATACCACAAGTCCTGCTAAAATAAGCCCATTAGAGTAATGGCCATATATAACAGTTCTAATTGCGTTGTATCCTTCCCCTAATACCTCTGGCATAAATAATCCTATAATACCAACCAAAAGCCCACCACATGCGGCTCTAAAAACCAATGAAGATACTAACTTGTTAGATTTAGACCTCACAATTCTAAGAAGTCTCATTAAAATAATGGAAGAAGCACATGTAAAAACAGAAAGACCGAGGCAAGCAATAATATCTATATCATTTATTAAAAAAGGCCCCCCTTTAAATGGAATCTGATTTCCTTGAAAAATTCGGCTTATTTCTGTACCAACAGCAGATGCTACTGCAATAGTTATAAGATTGGTAGATGTCCATTCACCAAGTATAGCCTCAAGACTAAATGCTATTCCTGCTACAGGTGCATTGAAAATAGAAGCAATAGCAGCTGCTGCACCACCAGCTACAAGCATTATTCTCTGTTTGTCTCTCATTCTAAAAAGACATGCTATGTTAGAACCAATACTCGCTCCACTTATAACAACAGGACTTTCTGGACCAGCAGATCCACCACTTGCAATAGTAAAAGCACAAGCAATAAGTCTGGAAAAAGTGGATCTTAACCTCAATAATCCACCTCGTTTTGTTACACTATATATAACCTCAGGTACTCCATGGCCTCCAACATCCCTAGCAATATAGGTAAGAAAACTTACGGCAAGTACTGCTCCTATTGCAGGAAATAAAAAACAAAACCAATCTCCCATATAACCAGAAAGAAATTCTCTACCAAATTCAAGAGATTTATTAAGAACAACTGAAGCAAGACCTCCACCTACTCCTACAACTGCGCCTATAAGTATAAGTTGGATTCTATCATCTATTTTGTTAAATGGAAGTTTCATTTTTTATCAAATTCGGATTCTAACTGTTTTATTTTAAGTAATAACTCTTCCTTATTTTTACAGTTTTTTAAAAATTCTAAAAATTCTTTTTTCCTTAAACAGAAACTTAACCTAGAAAGGAGTCTCAAATGTATCTTAGTAGAAGGACTTAAAATAATAAACATTATAAAGACAGGTTTGCCATCTACTGAATTAAAATCTATTGTTTTTTCTAAAAAGAATACAGACACCATCGCTTTTAATTTTGGTATAGGATGACGAGGATGTGGAATTGCAATACCCTCACCTATTCCAGTAGAACACAGCTCTTCCCTTTGAATAAGTTTTTCAAATAAAAATTCTATATCCACTTCTTTCGGTATATCCATCAATTCAACTGCTCTTCTTAAAACCTCTTCCACATTATTTCCTTTTATACCAAAAAAAACTCCTCCCCTTTTTACAGCATCATATAAAGTAATATTTTCTTCTTGATATTTATTATTTTCTGCTGATGACTCTATCTCCTTTAAAGAAATATGATGCATTTTTGCCCATGATATCAGATATTCTTTATCAAATACATATCTCCCTTTTTTAATAGAAAAAGGAATTTTTCCCTGTTTTATCCATCTCATAATAGTTAATTCGGGAAGACCCAGCATCTTCGCAACATCTTTTACTCCAAGCTCCATGTATTAATCTCCTCAATACCTTTATCTTACTCAGATAATTTTAGTAATATTCCCTTTATTCTTGCCCTTTTAAGAGCCTTATCTAATAGATATAATTCAATACTTAAGTATATAAAAAGCAATACATATCCTTTTAATAAAATATTTGCATAAGTTGGCTTAAAACCATAAAAACTTCTATAATATTCCAAAAAATATGTTAGAGGAAATAACTTAGCTAAGACCTGAACCCAACAAGGTAATATATGAATAGGATAATATATACCACAAATAAGAAACATAAGACTTACAATAGACCAAGCTGCTACTTCGGCTCTATAACCTACAATAAGCACTAATATAGAGACTAATATTCCTATTATTGCTGCATTAAGAAATATACCAACCAAAAAAATAATATTTGATATAATATTTGGAACAATAATATTAAAATTAAATATAGTATAGCTAAAAAATGCTAAGATAAAAAAAACTGAGATACCTCTTACTATACCAATTATCATGGAACCCATAAGAAAATGGCGAGGTTTTATTGGTGCAATAAAGTTGTGCTTAAGGGATTTTCCCCATATATCATAAAGTAGTACATATGCCATATCTAACTGGCAAACCTGAATAGCACTCATCGCCACAACGCCTATTAAAATAAAACCTTTCATATAAGAAGAAAATCCTGCAAAATTTGAGAGAAGACCCACTGATAAAAAAGAAATTAAAGGCCAAAATATAATCTCAAATATAGCAAATATATTTCTTTTTGCCATAATCCAGTTTTTGAACACAAAAGCCTTAATTTTTATTAGCTCTTCTGCTGAAATTAAAGAATACATCTTCTAAATTTACCTCATGTATTTCTATGGCTTTAATGATATTAGATTCCCAATTACTTAATAATTGAGGAAGACGTACTTTATGGTCATCTACAATAATAGAAATTAAATTTTTTGTAACACTTATATCCAATATACCATCAATATCACTAATATCAGAATTTGAGGGATAATTCTCAAAAAATTCTATACATATTTTATCTCCAATTTTTAAATCTCTTTTTATTGAATCAATGGATCCCTTTGCTTTTATTTGACCATCAAATATGAAAAATACTTCATCACATAGTATTTTAGCTTCTTCCATGTTATGGGTTGAAATCAAAAAAGTGATACCTTTCTGCTTATGAAATTGTTGAATAGTTTCCCTAATAAGCATAGCCACATCAGGATCCAGAGCAACAGTAGGTTCATCTAATAGAACCAGCTTAGGATCATTTATAAAGGCCTTTGCAAGGGACAGCCTCTGTTTTATACCTGTAGAAAGTTCCTCAAACTGGATATCCTTGTACTCCTTCAAGCAAAATAAATCAAGTAGTTGTTGGATCTTCTGTTCTATATTTGGAATACCATATAACATGGCGTAATATTTGAGATTTTCTTGAACAGTCATACTCCACAAAAAATTTGCACGGCCAGAACACATATTGATATTCCTGAATATATAATCAGCATCAGAAGTGATATGCTTACCTAATACTTTCACAATACCACAATCAGGAACAAGAAGACCTGATATTATAGAAATCAAAGTTGTTTTGCCAGCTCCATTGGGACCTAAAATACCGTATATACTACCTAATGGTACTTCTAAGTCTATACCTTTAAGGGCATTTTTCTTTCTTTTTTTAATTATTCCCTGGGTATATGTCTTGTAAACTCTTTTTATTTCAACTGCTAAACTCATTTTTTACCTGTTTAATACAAAGGCTTAATTGTTTTTTTAAATCTAAGTTATTTGTATATTTAATCAGATTTTCCCAATCATTTTTAACATCAAGCAAATGAACAAAGGGATCATTTTTTATTAATCTATCCTTATATGAAAATTCTATATTTTTTAATGCCTCTATAGCATCCTCATCCATTCCTTTTGATTTGTAATATTCTGAAAGTGCATGACTTGCTCTGTATATTTTTTCTTCCAAATCATCTCTTAAAAATGCACCTGGATATGGATCAAGTTCCTCAGGAGTAACATAATGCAAGTTGTCTATCTTTTTTTGAGAGCGTAATTTTTCTCTTTCAAATATAAATCTAAATATATCTTCTCTCATTTGCTTCCATATAGGATATGGTTTTGGAGGAGGAAGATGTTTAATAGAAAGAATGTTATCAATGTAACATTTATACTTAAATATTCTCATATTTATTAAATAGTCAATATCTTCACCTCTATTTATGCCTGGATCAAAAGGAATATTAGTGAAAACACTTCTATGAATGATCATATTTCCCCCAAATACAAATGGGGTCTCTTTTAGTCGAGGGCCTCTTCCAATAAAAATCTCAAATGCCTCATTCATTTTTTCTACTGTATTCCAATATTTTGTCCACTCCTCATGTTTGGATTTCAGTTTCCATGTTCCATCTGCCTGTAAATAATAACCAGCAATTGCTCCTACAAAACCTAAGTCTATCTTTTCTCCTATAAACTCTGTGGCCTTTTCTATAAAAAAGGGATCTTCAAACACTTCATCATCATCAATAAGAATTGCTACATCAGAATTGAGTATATGAGCAATAAATATACATATATTTCTTATTTTTGGATAGCCTTTTAGGCTTAAAAGATAAAGTGATCTGTTAGAAGTAATATTCTCTAATAAAGAATAAAGTTTTTTTAGATGAGAATAACTAAAGAAATATAAAGGAACATCAACCTCAGTTTTGGATAATATATTTAATATCTTATTTTCAACCCTATCCTCTATATCTGATGCATTAGCCACACCAACAATTACTAATTCAAATTCCTTATTATGCAAAATTTTAGTACTTTCTATAGCCCTTCTAAGAGTCCCTTCACTATCAAGGGGAGTAGGATGATCATATATTGTATCACTAT
>CAZMNC010000030.1:0-7201 GCA_964567535.1 uncultured Desulfobacterales bacterium
TATGTTTATTTTATATTTAGATTCCAATCTAAGTAATTCTGATTTTTTATTATTAAATAAATAGGTAGCCACATTTGTTGGCAATATACCCTTTATCTTTTTTAGACCTTTGTGGTGAATAAGAATTTTGATTTTTCGCAAAAAGGAAACAGCAGCAGATTCTACAGACTGGACAAGACCTCTTCCATTACAATATTCGCATATTTGATATGACTTCATTTCTACGGAAGGTCTTATTCTTTGCCTTGACAATTCTAATAGACCTAAACTTGATATATGTAACATATTTATTTTTGCCCTATCAGACTTTAATTCATTACGTAATTGTTTTTCTACTTGTTTTATATGGCTTTTATTTTTCATATCAATAAAATCAATTACTACAAGCCCTCCTATATCTCTTAACCTAAGTTGACGAGCTATTTCAAATGCTGCCTCCATATTGATTTTAAATGCAGTGCTTTCCAAATCCTTTCCAATCCGTGCTGAACCAGAATTTACATCTATTGAAATAAGAGCTTCCGTAGGTTCTATGACAATATAAGCTCCTGATTTCAAAGAAACTCTATTATTATAGATATCTTCTATTTCTTTTTCTATATCATAATAAGCGAATATAGGTATATCTTCCTTATATAATTTTACTTTTTTCTGATGTCTTGGAGATATAATTTTCATATAATTTCTTACTTCATGAAATGTGTCCAATTCATCAACCCAAATTTCTGAAATTTCACTTGTAAAATAATCTCTTATAACCCGCAGACATATATCCTGCTCTTTATGAAGGAGTGAAGGAATATGGGCTTTTTTTGCATCTCTTTTTATCCTATTCCATATTCGCAATAGCCTATTAAAATCTTTTAAAATTTCCCTTTTACTTTGTTTATATGCAGCTGTTCTAACCACATATCCTATCCCATCAGGTACATTTAATTCCTCCATTATTTTTTTTAATCTGAGTCTTTCTGTTTCATCCTCTATTTTTTTAGATATTCCCCGAGAGCCTCCTGGCATAAGTACTAAATATCTGCTTGCAATTGATAAATAAGTAGTAAGCTGCGGCCCTTTTTGGCCCGGCATCTCCTTTGTTATTTGAACTAAAAGAGGCTGACCTTTGTTTATGAGCTTTTCTATAGGTAGATATTTATTTTGTTCTATATGGTTATATTGAATTGAATAGTATTCTGGATGTATTTCGCTTATAGGTAAAAAACCATTTTTTTCTCCACCAAAATTTACAAAACAAGCTTGAAGACTTGGTTCTACATGATCTACTATTCCTATATATATATTACCAATCTTTTCTTGTGAGATAGCTGTTTCAATATAAAACTCTTCCAATCTCCTATCTTTTATTATAGCAATCCTTAGTTCTTCCTTTTCTATAGCATTTATTAACATTCTATTAGTCATAAGCTTTATGAAAAGCTGGCATGCCTCTTAAAATGTTGAAAGGCTTGATACATAAAAGTTCTTATCGCGGCTTCTCTTCCCGGTTGCACAGATGAATCATATGGAGCATCAAGGTAAGGGATTTTCATTTCTGCCACTATTGGTCTTATTACAGCTGAAGTAATAGTGCTGGGCATACATGTAAAAGGATATACATTAACTACTCCGTTAAAACCTTCTCTTATATAATTTATAATACCTGGAATACTTAAACATGCCTCTGTTCCAGCATCAAATGAAAATATATTATTTTCTTTAAGTATATCTTCAAGATGTCCTACTTTATGATCATTCGATATATCAAGTACAGATTTGACCCTTTTATATATATTGTTTTGTACATTTTCTTGGTAAAATAGTTCTGCTCTATAATGGATCATATCTTTTATATACTCTTTAACCTCTTTTAGTTTCCATTGTTTAAAACTCAGTCTAAAACCTATTTTTGCATCCCTTAATCGGTCGTATGTTGTATAATTTACCCATTCTGATATAGATGCATTAACAACTTCAGCACCATATTTCTCTAATATTTTTATTATATGTTGATTTGCATCAACGTGGCTTCTTACGTATATTTCTCCTACAATCCCTATTTTAGGCTTTGGAGGAATATTAGAATCTATTACTTCTCTTGCCTCCATTACTACTTCGTCTAAACAAGACATTATTCTATTTAGATCTTTTTTAAAACCATACTTTTCAAATGAATCTTCCATTTTATGCATACTATTTTCAATAAAACTGTCAGCCATACCTAATTCTTTTTCATAAGGTCTTATTCTCCATAATACTCTGTCTAATATATCTCCTATAACTATAGACCAGTAAGATACTTTTCTTAGATCTCTAACCTTACTTTCCTCTATAAGACCCGCTAATGAGTATCCATCCGCAGTTGAAAGAGTAGCTATTTTTATATCTTTAAAATCAGCAAATGAATCTAATACGATTCTTTGATATTTGTTATACATACCAAAACGACATGGTCCATTAGATTCAGGCATAAAATAAACATATCTTCGTGGATCAAAATTATCTTTTAAACGAGTTTTTTCTAACTTTAAAAAATATAGGATATCTCCAGTAGTAATCTGACAAGGGAAGCATTCTTTGCCAGAGGTATATTCCTTACCCAAGTCTAAACCTTTATATGTTTGCAAAACCTTTGCATTTATACCAAAGCTTCTGAATACTGCAGCAAGGAGATGAGAGCCTATTCGATTCATTTCAGGAATAAGAAGAATTTTGTCTTTTATATTAAATTTACCTACTTTTTCTATAATAGATTGGAAGTCTATAACTTTTTTTTGAGCTTCCATAGCTTATACCTCATGCAGCTTTTAATCCAACAATTTTTGGTTTTATATCTTTTATAGCATTATCTATTACGTTCCTATATGCCTCCAATCGAGTCATAACTCCGGCAACAGCACTATGTTCATCCAATTCTAATATAAGATAAGGTTTGTCTCCCATTATATATTTATAAAAATGTTCAATAAATGAATCTGCTCCACAGCTAAAATTAGTAAGATGAAGTCCAAAATAGTTGGGGGTTATACTTATAAGTCTTGCTGCCCTGAGGATTCTGGAACCCAATCCCCAATACATAGATGGAAAATCTGATAGATTAATGGAAGACAAATCAAAAAAATCCATTGGAAGAGCCAAAAAGCCTATCTTAGAAAGATTTTGTCCAAGTCTAAGGTTTACTCTATCATCATACATATTATAAGGCCTTCCTGTTACTATCAGAATAGGATCATCATCCTTTACATTGCTCAAAATTTCTTTTCCTTTTTTATAAAGATCACGCTGAAATCTTTCTTGTTTTATAATAGCATATGATACTGCTTCTTCGATTCTGTTCTTTCTTATACCCAACCTTTTCCCAAGTTGTTCATATAATTCTACTGTAAGCGTGGATACATCATATTTCATATGAACAATAGGATCTAACAGTTGTTCTTTTTTTATATCAAGAGCAGCTCTCAACATATAAGAGTTGCTTTGGACCATTGGACAATAAAAACCCACTTCTGAATTTTTAAGGGGTTTCATGTTTATCATTGTGGGAAGAAAAAGATAACTGGTTTTAGCCATAATTTCTTTTATATGTCCATGAGATATTTTTACAGGGTAACAGGTTTCTGTTACTATAGATTCTATACCTATCTTTGAAATTCTTGGATTTGTGGGTGGTGTTATAATAGGTTGAAAGCCCAAATAGTAAAAAAAGTGAGCCCAAAATATTCCTACATGATGCATATAAAGGGCTCTTTGCATACCTACAGTAGGTCTACCATTTACCTCAAATATTGAATTGCCTTTAAATTCTATACATGCTTCACCCATATAAGAATCCCATATTTTTTGCCTCAGATTAAAATAATTGTCTGTTTTTTTCCATCTTGTCCTTGAAGTTTCATATCTTCCACAGTCCCCACCCCATATACTTTTTCTGCCACCAAAATTATATATTTTTAATTTACACTGATTAGAACAATTTGGATCAGCATTACATATTTTTTCCACATATTGCATTTTATCACTTATTGCGCTATCTAATCCTCTAAAGCTGCTTTTTGTTTTACCCTCTTGTTCCATTTTTTCTTTAACACTAATAGCTGCTCCATATGCACCAAGAACCTCTCTATGAGGTGGAACCAGTATCTGTCTTTTTAATACATTTTCAAATGCAGCAACCACTCCTTTATTTAAAGATGGACCTC
This sequence comes from uncultured Desulfobacterales bacterium, assembly GCA_964567535.1. GTDB lineage: Bacteria > Desulfobacterota > DSM-4660 > Desulfatiglandales > JALVZP01 > CAZMNC01. Next base: position 4,191 of record CAZMNC010000030.1, read on the forward strand.
CAAGGAACATTATTCTTTTCCCTATTTTTCGTCTTCCTACTACCCTGTTTAAATAATTATGTACAATAGCATAACATAGACCTGCCATTAGATCTTTTATGTCTACCCCTTTTTGATGATATGAAACAAGATCTGATTCCATAAATACCGTGCATCTTTCTGTAAGTTTTACAGGCGTATCTGAAGATAATGCTATTTCCTGAAATTCTCCCACTATGTTTATACTATATTTATTTGCAAGTTCATGAAGGAAACTGCCCGTACCAGCAGCACATACTTTATTCATATCAAAGTCAAGGGCATGCTTATTTTGTATATATATATATTTGGAATCTTGTCCTCCAATTTCAAATATTGTATCCACATTTGGATCTATCTCAATTGCCCCTCTTGCATGGGCAGTTATTTCATCTATTATAAGGTCTGCATCTAAAAAATCTCCTACTACATTCCTTCCAGAACCAGTAGTTGCTATTCCAACTATTTCTATCTGATCGCCTATTTCATCCCTTATCACCTTCAATAAATGTTGTGTTGTTTCTATAGGCCTTCCCTGTGTAGGCACATAACATTTATGAACTATTTCTTTGTCTTTGTTAATCACAGCATATTTTGTTGTGGTAGACCCGATATCTATACCAATATAAACTTTCTCATTCTTGGATATAGATTTTAATCTTATCTCATCTGCTTCAGGAAAATGGGTTAACCTTAATTCAAGTTTTGGCGCAATGGGCAATAACTCTTTTTGCTCCTTTCTCATAGAGTCCAGTTTTTTTAGATCAAAATCCATTATTATTTTTTCTCCAACTTTTTCTTGCATATCTATCTTCAATGTTTGTAAAGCTACTCCTATAGCACCTATGGAAGTATTATAGGCAGGAATAATAAGATTAGAAAAGTATTCTTTAAATGCCTTTATTTGTAGTTTATTTAATGATAAACCACCTATAAATATTATAGGCTCTTTTAACTTACGATTTCCAACAATTGTGCTTATATAATTCCTAGCATTGCCTATATGTAATCCATATATAATATCTTCTAATTTTTCTCCTCTGTTTTGAAGATGAATCATGTCTGATTTTGTAAATACTGTACATCTACAAGCAACATTTGCTGGACTGTTACTTTTTAATCCTAATTCAATAAAGTCTTTAAGAACCTTGTCTATATCTTTCTGAGATATTTTTATATCTTCAGAATATATAGAAGTAGCAAGCCTTTGAGCCTGTTGATCAATAAAAGATCCTGTGCCAGATGCACAAGGTCCGTTAGTATTAAAATATTCCAATTCCCATTCAGATCCAGAGCGGCCTATTTGAAAAAGTTCGGTATCTTGTCCCCCCATGGATATTATTGTCCTTACTTCAGGAACTACCTTCAATGCACCTAATACTTGACTTATAGTATCAAATTCATAATAAACATTAAGTGTATCACTTAATTTTTTGCCATGATTTCCAGTAAAAGATATAGCTCGAATGCGACTTTTTCCAAATTTATTATAAAGCTCTCTTACTAAGTTAAATACAATATCTTCTACTTTTCCAAAGTGTCTTCTATAAGGCATTTCATATATTATTTGCTCATCTTGGTTTATAACAACACAATTAACACTTACCGAACCTACATCTATGCCTACATATAGATGTCCATTACTCATACCCAACCCTTCCTTTATAATATATTTCTCCAAGATGTTCATATTTGGAGATCATACCTTTAATTAAAAGGCCTTTTATTATTGATTTTACCTCATTCAAATCTATTCCTAAGGATTTTACAATATCAATTTCTCTAACTGGTCTTCTCTTTATCATCTCGAAAATCTGGCTCATATGATCAGCTTTTTTCCCAAAATCATTAACAGTTCTGGATTTCTCAGCGATTATTTCTGCATCTTGGGCTAAGAGATCTTTTATGTATTCTAATTTGTTTATATCTAATGCTGTTACCCCCTTTTCTGAAGGAGGTCTAACTACAGTATTTATTTGAACCTTATCGGGAGAAATTTTATCAATAATATTTTTTAAAGCCAATAGTTCTTTTTCAGAATCATTTATATTAGATATAAAAAATAATTCTAAATATATATTTTTTTTATATTCTTTTCTTAATTTTATTAAGCCCTCAATTATCATGTTTATATTTAAATTAGGATGTGGCCTATGAATCTTTTTAAAAGTATAGTTGAATGTAGTAGTAAGAGTTGGCAAAATTATATCAGCCTCTAATACCTTTTTCCTTACATCTTTTTTCCACAAAAGGGAACCATTGGTAAGAAGGGCAATTTTTATATTTGTAATTTTTCTTATCTCTTCTATTAAAATGTCTAATTTAGAATAAAGAGTAGGTTCTCCTGAACCAGAAAATGTGATTATATCTGGATTCACATAAACAAGTCTTTGCTTTAATTCTGTTATTATTTCTTTTACCGAAAAAAATTCTTTACATTCTATTGTCTTTAGAGTGGTTTTTCCTACTTGACAATAAATACAATCATAGGAACAGGTTTTAAAGGGTACTAAATCTATCCCTAATGAGAGCCCTAATCTCCTTGAAGGAACTGGGCCAAATATATGCCTATTAATGGGCTTCATCCCAATTTTTGCCTATGTTAATATCTACTTTTAATGGAACACGTAATGGATATACACCTTCCATCTCCTCTTTTATGATGACAATAGTATCATCTACTTCATTTTCAGGAACTTCAAATACAAGCTCATCATGAACTTGAATTATCATTTTTGTCAAGGATTTTTCTTTTTTTAACCTTTTATGGATATTTATCATAGCCTTTTTTATAAGATCAGCAGCAGTGCCTTGAATAGGGGTATTTACAGCCATTCTTTCTGCCTCTGATCTTATCCTATGATTATCACTATTTATATCAGGCAAATACCTTCTCCTATTGAATAAAGTAGTTACATAACCATTATTTTTTGCAAATTTTATCATTTTTTCTCTAAAGGCAGTTACTCCTTTATATTTCTTATAATATTTAT
>CAZMNC010000031.1:0-10466 GCA_964567535.1 uncultured Desulfobacterales bacterium
GCAACATTGGCCATAAATTTGTATGTAAAGATGGCCCTGTTTTTTCTCTCGCAGAATTAAAGCAACTTCCTCCAGAGTATTAATAGGATTTTTTTGTAGTTTTTATTTAGTCATATTGGATTTTCCGAATTGACATATTAAATATACAGATATATCTATATAATATGAATATTTATAAGCTTACTCAGTCTGTAAAGGCATCTGGTTGAGCCTCAAAGCTTGCTCCAGGGGACCTGGAAAAGGCGTTATGTGGCATGGAAATACCAGAAGATCCTAATGTGATTGTTGGATTAGAAAGTCCTGATGATGCGGGAGTGTATAAGATAAATAATGATCTTGCTATTATCCAGACAGTCGATTTTTTTACTCCTGTTGTGGATGATCCTTATTGGTTTGGTCAGATAGCTGTTGCTAATGCATTAAGTGATGTTTATGCTATGGGTGGAATTCCAAAAACTGCAATGAATTTGGTCTCCTTTCCTTCTGATAAAATGGATATATCTATTCTTAGACAGATATTAAAAGGCGGTTTAGATAAGATGAAAGAAGCAAATGTGGTACTTGTGGGCGGTCATAGTGTGGAAGATCAAGAACTTAAATATGGACTTTCTGTTACCGGTTTTATTCATCCTGATCATATATTGACCAAAAGGGGAATAAAGGAAGGAGATGTGCTTATTCTTACAAAACCTTTGGGATTAGGTGTTATAAATACCTGTATAAAGGCGGGCATAGCATCAAAAAAGCTGACAGATTATGTTACAAATCTCATGGCTACATTAAATAAAAAAGCCTCAGAAGTAATGAGACAGTTTGATATTCACGCATGCACAGATATAACAGGTTTTGGCCTTATTGGGCATATGGCTGAAATGATTCAAGGTGCGGGGTTTTCTATATTAATAGAATCTAATAATGTCCCTGTTATTACAGAGGCAAAGGAATATGCATCAATGGGATTTGTTCCAGCGGGAACATACAAAAATATAGAATTCTGGAAGTACGCGATAGAGTCTAAATGCAATGATGATATATTGATGCTTATATTCTTTGATCCTCAAACATCGGGAGGACTTCTTATATGTGTGGATGCTCAAGATTCTGATGCCCTTTTAGAAGCATTAAGAAATAATGGTATAAAAGGGGCAAACAAAGTAGGTAAAGTTGTAAAAACAAAGACGGAAAAGATTATTATAGAGAGGGGAATATTATGAAAGTAGAAATTGATACCCGTGGACTCGCATGTCCTGCTCCTGTTTTAAAAACAAAAGAGACCATAGAAAAAAAGAGGCCCTTAGAAATAACAGTTCTTGTAGATAATGAGGCAGCCAGACAAAATGTAGCCAGATTTCTTGAATCACAAGGATTTTCTGTGGTTGCGGAACAAAGCAAGGAAGGAGTTAAGATAATAGGACTTTTTGAAGATGAAGCATGTTTGTCATCTATTCAGCAGGATGAACAAATAGAAAAAGAAGAAAATCACAATAAGACCCTTATAATAATAACAAATGATAAAATAGGTCATGGTGATGATATTCTTGGAAAAAAACTTATGCAGAATTTCATAAATACTCTTAAAGAGATGGATAATCTATGGAGACTTATTCTTATGAATAATGGTGTAAAACTGGCAGTCTCAAATTCTCCTTTATTGCCTTCTTTAAAGGAACTAATAGATATGGGGATTCAGATATTTGTATGTGGTACATGCCTTGAACATTTTGGTATATTAGATAAAAAAGAGATTGGTGAAACAACTAATATGTTAGATATTATAACATCTTTACAACTCGCTGATAAGGTTATTCATATCTAAATGAAGTTCTTCTTTTATTTCCTGAAATTTTTTATTCCATTCTGAATAAGCTTCCACATTGGGTATAATAGCAGATCCATAAATATCTCTATTTTTTAGATGCTCTATTATCTTTTGTTCTTGAATTTTCTTTTCCTTTTGTAATCTTTCTTCAATAGAAGAAAGTAGTTTTCTTATAGAATCAAGTTTTTTATTTATTAAAGCTTCCATAAGCCTTAATATATCTTCATTGGTTTTACTGTGAGGATATATATTGACCATACATTCATCTATCAAAGCCTTTTTTGTTTCTTCTTTTTTTTCTGGCTTTAAAGAATTAAGCTCATTAATTATCTGTTCTATTGTAGGTTTTTCAATATATCTTACCATTAGCTTTTTTGCTATTTCCTTTGCTTCTTTTTTAATTATTTTTCTTTTTTCATTTTCATCTATATCAATTTTTTTTAATTTTTCCATAATAATATCTATTGTGCTCTTTATCTCTCCCATTTTTACCACCTCAAACAGTTTTTTTTAATACTAAGTTTTTAAGATAAAATTGGCAAGTATTATACATTTCTTGACTTTTGGTATGCTGGTTTTTATAACCTCTATATTAATCATAAGGAGGTGTGCCATGCCACAGGCAGTAGTTCCTTTAATAAGATGGGAGGATTTATGGGAAGGGTGGGGTTTCCCCGAATTTTATTGGGCAGTTACCCCGAGTGAATTAAGACTTTTTTCTAAGATTATAGGAGCAACAGATCCTATCTATTTTGATGAAGATGCTGCAAAAAAGGCAGGTTTTGAAACAATAATAGCCCACGGAGGCTATATAAACTTATTTCATTTTGAAAAGATTTTACTTTTAACATTTCATACTAATCCTGTTTTTCCTACTCTTCATAACAGATCAAGTGTTGACTTTTTTAAACCTATATATCCTGGAGATGTATTAACCATAAGGGCAAAAGTTCACCAGAAAGTAGTTTCTTCTAAAGGGAGACACTTTGCATCATTTTTAATAGAGGTCTACAACCAAAATGGAGAGCTTGTAGCAAGAAAAATACATAGCTCTTTATGGCTTAGGGAATGGTCTGGAACTAAGGCAGGACCACGTCCACTTTACTAAAAAAGGAGGTTAAGATATGGCAACCCCAATAAATTTTGAAAACATAAAGGTTGGTGATGAATTAACTCCTTACAAAAGGAGGTTTACTCAAGAGATGGTAGATACCATTATGGATATTATTGGATCTGTTCCAAATTGGTATACAGATCCAAAACAGGCCAGACGGGTATCTGAATGGGAAATAGAAGAAGAATACCTTGCTCTTCCCGGAATAATGACAGAAATAGGCGTTTCTGATTTTATGGTAAATTGGCTTGGAGATCCAAAGCCATGGTATTGTGGAGGTGGTTTGGATATAAAGTTGATAGCTCCTGTTCAGGTTCATGTGGAGAGAGGAGTAGAAGTTACATATAAAGGTAAAGTAATAGAGAAAAAAGAAGAACAAGATAAAAAGATTGTGATATGTGAAATATATGCAGAACATGGGGGTATAAGAGTTATGAGAGGAACTGCCAGAGTGGTATTTTAATTTATTGTAAAAAGATTTTAAAAGGTATATAAATCTGGCATACTCATTAAGGAGGTGTGTCATGAAGAGAAGAATTGTCATAATAGGAGGTGTTGCTTGTGGACCAAAGGCTGCGGCCAGGGTAAAGAGGCTTGATCCTGAATGTGAGGTAACCCTTATAGAAAAAGGAGATGATATTTCTTATGGAGCATGTGGACTGCCATTTTATTTGTCTGGCGAGTTTGATGATATATCAGAGCTTATAAAGACTCCAGTGGGAGTAGCAAGAGACGTCAACTTTTTTAAGGCGGTAAAAGGGGTTGATGTAAAGATCCATCATGAAGCTACTACTATAGATATAAAAAATAAAAAGGTAAAGGTTAAAGATATGCTTTCTGGACATGAAGAGGATTTGCCTTATGATAAACTGGTGATTGCAACAGGTAGTTCACCTATAAAACCACCTATTCCAGGCATAGATCTTAAAGGAATACATACTCTTAAAGATTTGCATGATGGTAAAACAATTAAGCAAGCTATTGCAGATAGTAAAGGTAAAAGAGTGGTGATAGTGGGAGCTGGTATGATAGGGATGGAATGTATTGAGCCATTTGTTGAAGCTGGTTTTGAGGTGAATGTGGTAGAAAAGTTACCTTTTGTTCTACCTACTTTTTTGGATGAAGAAATGGGTTTGCTTATTATGAGACATCTATCTTCTAAAGGGGTAAAATTATATTGTGATCAAGGGGTTAAGGAATTTATAGCGGATAAAGATGGAAGAGTTGTTAAGGTGATTACAGAAAAACAAGAGATAGATACAGATCTTGTTATACTTGCTATAGGGTTTAGGGCTAATGTAGAACTTGCAAAAAAGGCAGGTCTTGAAATAGGTAAGTATGGAATAAAAGTAGACTCATTTTTAAAAACCTCTAATCCTGATATATATGCTGGTGGTGATTGTGTAGAGGTATATAATTTGGTAACGGGTGAAAAGTTTTATGCTCCAATGGGTTCCACAGCAAATAAACATGGGAGAGTAATAGCAGATAATCTTGTAGGGAGAAATTCTGTTTTTAGAGGTGTAGTTGGTACAGGTATAGTTAAGATTTTGGGACTAAATGTGGCAAGGACAGGTATTACAGAAGCATATGCAAAGCAGAAAGGATATGAGGTTGTAACCTGTATAAACCCTGGTCCTGATAGGCCACACTTTATTAAAGACAGCAAGCCAATAATTGTTAAATTAATAGCAGAGGCATATTCTGGCAAAATTTTGGGAATGCAAGTAATAGGAGAAGGAGATGTTTTTTCTCGTATAAACACTGGAGCTGCTCTGATTTCATCTGGATGCACAATTGATGATGTAATGAATGTGGATATGGCATATTCACCACCTTTTTCTCCTGCTATGGATAATTTAATCGTGGCGGCTAATATTATTCAAAACAAGAGAGATGCTCTTGCAAGAAGTTATAATCCTATTGAACTCAGAAAGAAATTAGATTCAGATAAAGATTTTGTTATTTTAGATGTGAGAACTCCTCAAGAAGTGGAGGCCATGAGATTACCCTATGAAAATGTTATATATATACCTCTTGGAAAACTTAGAGAAAGAGCAAATGAGTTGCCAAAAGATAAAGAAATTGTTTGTACATGCAAAATTTCCTTAAGAGGCTATGAAGCAGTAAGAATATTAGTAGGTAAAGGTTTTGATATGAATAAGCTTGCTTTTTTGGATGGTGGTGTTTCAGCATGGCCATATGAAAAGATAGTAAAATAATTGGGGGTGTTATATATGAAAAGAATAACATTTGCTGTTATCATGAGTGCTTTTTTAATGTTAGTTTCTGCTTGTGCTGAAAACAAACCAAAACCTACTAAACCGGCTAATTCTGTTTCTATATCTAAGCCTTCAGAAGAACAAAAAACTACTACTTACTATGATTTTAATGATATTCCTGTGCCTACAGAAATGAAGCTCATTACAAATAAGTCCTTCTTAGTAGAATATGCAAATCTCAAAGGTGGTATTATGCATTTTGAAGGCAGAGTGGATGCACTTTCATTATTTAATTTCTTTTATGTTGGTTTACAAAAAGAAGGTTGGAACATGGTAGGCTATTTTAAATATGGCCCTTATATATTGCTTATGGAAAAACCTGATCGAGTTTGTGTGGTTAGGATCGAAGATAGTGGTTGGAACACAAAACTTGAAATATGGGTTACACCTAAGGGATTGCAGCAGCAATAGTTGACATTTAATATCTTTTTTTAATATAGTCCTGAGCAGAAAAAAGGGCGATAAGCAATGCAGAAGCACAAAAAAACTGTTATTGTTGAGGTAAGAGTTTTGTATTCTGATGTAGATCAAATGCGTTGGGCAAATCATGGTTCATATCATAGATGGTTTGAAATAGGACGTGCTGAATATATGCGTAAGAATGGTTTACCTTATAAAGAGTTAGAAGAGATGGGCTATTTTATGCCAGTGACAGAACTGTTTTGTAAATTTATCAAGGCTATTAAATATGATGATCTAATAAAAATAGTTTCTTGGCCTTCAATTGTAAAACGAGCGAGCATGCGTTTCCAGTATGAGATTCTAAATGAAAAAGATGAGGTAATGGCTACAGGATTTACTCATCATGTATGCCTTGATGGGACAGGTAAAATAGTGAAATTTCCTGAAAGATTGAGGGATATATTGGAGGAATAAAAATGCGTAGGGGATTTTATCTTGTATTTAGCATAGCTACTATTATATTTGTTTTGTTTTTTAGTAATTTTTCTATGGCAAATGATTATGTTCTATTTGGTAAAGAATTAAATGTCACAGGCTATGTTTCTCAAGAATTTGCCTTTTCTGTACATAGTGATAAGAAAGTAAAAATCAGTCCTGATGGAAGATATAAATATTATGATGATCCTGGATTGCATTCTGCATATTTTACTTTATACCTTGATAGTACTCTGTGGCTAAATGAAAATCTTCACATTCGTATGATAAACAGACTTATGGGTGATTGGGCATATACTATGAAGAGGCATAATGATAGCTGGAGAGATAGAGGCTTTACCAGATCTAATACTCCACTGCATTTGGAACTTACTCCTTATGATGTAATCAGAGAATTTTATATTAATTATATGAGAGGAAATTGGACAGTTAGGATAGGTAAGCAACAGATAGCTTGGGGACAAGCAGATGGATTGAGACTGTGTGATATTATAAATCCTCTTGATTTATCAAGAGAGGCCCTTTTTAGAGATTCAGATGAAGGTTATGAAACAACTCGAATTCCTTTATTTCTTATTAGGATAAATTACACTTTTGGTGGCCAGTCCTTTGGCCCTATATGGGAGCCGGGAATAGAATTCGTTTTTAATCCAGGAGATATAAGAACACCCAAAGTTGTTGATAATTCTATTTGGGCACCACATGATCCTCTTCTTCCTCCTGGTATAAATGTAAGTATATTGGATGATACAAAAGATAGGCAGCTTGATAATAATGAATGGGGATTTAGGCTTAAGGCAAATATATGGGATACAAGAGTTACATTTAATTTCTGGAGAGGCTATAGAAATTATTGGGATGGAGCAGTTCCACCTGTAAGAAGTGTAGGACTTAATTTAGCTACCAGAACCCTTATTGTAAAAAAGATATATCCAAAGGGAAATTCCTATGGCATAACAGCCACAAGAGAATGGTATTCTTTTAGAAAATTATTTAAAGGTCAAATAAATCCTATTCTTAGGTTAGAGCTGTTATATCAAGACGATTTTGTATTTAATACAACTCGTTTTCCTTCATTTAATGATCAAGAAGTGGATCAGAAGGATGTGTTAACATACATGTTGGGTTTTGATTGGCCTGTTTGGATGAGGTTTCTTAATAGAGAAAAAAATATATTTATATCTGGTCAATTTTTTCATCGCCATATTATAAACTATCCTGATAATTATAAACTTCAGATAGGTCCATATAGTGATTGGATAGCACGTGAAGATATGTTTTACTCCACTTTATTGGCAAGGACAAGTTATTTCCATGATTTTGTCAAACCTCAAGTCCTTGCTGTTGTGGATTGGACATATGGAACATGGTGGCTTAAGCCAAAAATTAAATTTGAATATGGAAACAACTGGAGACCAGAAGTAGGTGCTATATTTGTATTTGCTGGTGCTAATGATTATAGAAGAGAATTTGGGCATTGGGCTGATAGAGATGAGATATATGTAAAAATGACTTATCAGTTTTAGGAGGAATATAGAGATGAGATGGATTACCCGAAGAGATTTTATGAAATATATGGGTGTTATAGGGATAAGCTCTGCTGTATCTCTTGGTTCCCCTGTTAATATATTTGCATGGGAAGATCCTGATCTCAAGAAAGAGGATTTTCCGGGAAGGACAAGATATGTATCTCATATTTGGAAGGATAAAACAAAAGCATGGGATGGAAAAACAGAATATTATGCAGTAGAAAGTGATAGAGATAAGACACCGAGACAGATTAAACTTCATCTGGAAAATGGCAAGGTGTGGAAAACAAAAGGATATTATTGGAAATGGCCAACAACAGAAGAGATTGTTCCTCCTGATATAGTAGAAAGGCAACTGCATCCCAAGGGGGCAAAGGGACTTCAAGAAGAGTGGAATGAGTTAATTGGTTTTAAGGCTCCTGATCTTGTTGGAAAGATTGCACCAGAAATAAAACCGGGCATGATAATAAATGCTGATAATTATAAGCAGTATCCTGGATTAAAGGAATTGATGCCTGAAGATATATATGCCCGGCTTGACTCTAAAAGCTATATTCCTCTCCCACAGATAGAAATTGTGCCTACCAGAAGTATATATCCTAATAGATGGTGGATAGAATTTACAAGAAAATACAGTAAGAATTGCAAAATACTGGATGATGGTGTGACTCTTAAAGGTTGGGTTGCAGGAAGTCCTTTTCCAAGGCCAGATGTAAATAATCCTGCCCTTGCAGGGGTTCAGCTTGCATGGAATCATGATAAAGTAGATATAGTAGGCGATTGTTTGCGTTTTGCTCCTATGTATTGGGACCTTTATGGTTCTGATGGTAAATATAATAGAACTTATCATTTTCATCTATGGTATTTCAGACAGACAGGTAGAACTCATATTGACCCTATGCCTACATGGGGAAAAAATAAAGAAGGTATATTTGAGTGGATGGTTAATTATTTTAGTTATCCTCAAGACATAAAGGGATTTCTTTTATTCAGAGTTCATTATTTAGATCCCAGTAAGCCCGATTTAGCAAAAATGTATATTCCATCAATGAGAAGGGTAAGAAGGGTGTCTGGGACAGATCTTTTTGATCCCCTTTTAGGGTCAGATCTTATATGGGAAGATTTTAGGAGTTATTGGCAGAAGCTTTCTCCAACTATATTTCCTAACGAATATAAGTTATTGGAATTTAGAGAATATTTGCTACCATCTACAGCTCCTTATGGTTATGCAAGGCATTATCCAAGACTTGGAAAGACCTATTTTTGTTTTGAAAGAAGACCAGTGTATGTAGTGGAGATAAAATCTAAGGACAGGAGTTATGTCTACAAAAGGAGGGTTCTCTATATTGATGCTGAAACTTTTACATTGTTCCATATACAAAACTATGATTGGGAAGATAGATTGTGGCGTACATGGACAAAAAATATAGTATGTGAGCCAGAATTAGGCATATTACATGAAGATGTAACCCATATAATTGATCATGTAAGTAAACATTGCACCATATTACAGTTTACTCCAACCTGTTGTTGCAAATGGATAACCCCTTCCTTACCGGGAAGGTTCTTTGCTGGAAGGGCCAGATAAAACAAAAAATAAAAAAGGAAAGGAGGTAAATAAAGATGCCCTACGATCCAACAAAAATGGAAGATTGGCAGATAGCAGAAGAGGCAGAGAAGAACATGCCGTCACCTGAGGAATGGAGGGATAAGCTGGGTTTAGAAAAAGATGAGATTATTCCTATGGGAAAAGTATGTAAACTGGATTTCTTAAAGATTATAAGGAGACTTGAAAGCAAGCCAGACGGAAAATACATAGAGGTTACTGCTATTACTCCAACACCTCTTGGTGAAGGAAAGACTACGACTTCCCTCGGACTTGTAGAGGGCCTTGCAAAAAGGGGAAAAAATGTGGGTTCTGCATTGAGACAACCATCTGGTGGGCCAAGCATGAACATTAAAGGAACAGCAGCAGGTGGTGGTAATGCTTTATTAATACCCATGACAGAGTTTTCCTTAGGGCTTACTGGAGATATAAATGACATAATGAATGCCCATAATCTTGCAATGGTAGCTTTAACCGCAAGGATGCAGCATGAAAGGAATTATGATGATGAGAAATTATTGAGACTTTCCAAAAAACCCAGAATGAATATTGATCCCACAAGGGTGCAGATGGGATGGATTATAGATTTCTGTGCTCAGGCCTTAAGGCATATAGTAATAGGGCTTGGTGGAAGAATGGACGGATATACAATGCAGTCCAGATTTGATATAGCTGTAAGTTCTGAATGTATGGCCATACTTGCCATTGCAAGAGATCTGGCAGATCTTAAAGAGAGACTTAATAATATAACTATTGCTTTTGATAGAAATGGCAATGTTATTACAACAAGAGATTTGGAAGTGGGCAATGCAATGGCAGCATGGATGAGAAATACTATTAATCCAACCCTTTGTTGCACAATAGAGTATCAGCCAGTAATGATCCATGCAGGACCATTTGCAAATATTGCAGTAGGACAATCCTCCATTATAGCTGATAGGATTGGTCTTAAGATGTTTGATTATCATGTAACAGAGAGCGGTTTTGGGGCAGACATTGGTTTTGAGAAGTTCTGGAATGTGAAATGCCGCCTCAGTGGGCTTACTCCTCATGTATCTGTGCTTGTGGCAACCATAAGGGCTCTTAAGATGCATGGTGGCGGTCCAAAGGTTGTTCCAGGTGTGCCACTTCCTGAAGAATACACAAAAGAGAATGTAGAGCTGGTGGAGAAGGGATGCGAAAATCTGGTGCATCATATAAACACCATAAGAAAGGCAGG
>CAZMNC010000032.1:0-12578 GCA_964567535.1 uncultured Desulfobacterales bacterium
AAATTAAAAAAACCAGTGGTACAATCAGTATGTAAAAAGTGTTACGCAAACCTGATTTTTTTAAAAAAAGAAGAAACAGTTAAACAAATATCTTCCTCCCATAATTTATATATTAATTCCTCAAGTGCAGCAAATAAACTCTTAAAGAGGGATCGAAAAATTGCTATTGGTATTATTGCTGCTGGACTTTTACTTGGTCTTATTCTTGTAGGTACATTTTTTTGGATTATTAAAAATGGATCTGCTTATAAAACCGCGGAAGCGTTTATAAAAAACAACAAAAAAATAAAAGAAGTAGTTGGTGAAGATATGAAATTTGGTTTTCTTCCCATTGGTTCTGTAAAATTATCAGGTCATAAAGGTAAAGCCGAATTTAGGATAAAAGTCAAAGGCAACTTAGCTTCTATAGAAGTATATATAAAATTGGTGAAAAACCAAGAGAAATGGCAAGTCATTCAGGCCAGATATATTGATCAAAATGGCAGGATAAAATCAATTACACATAAAATAGCGTTAAATAAAATAATAAGACATAACAATCCCCGGCTCACCAATTACTTAATAGCCGCCGCATATTCTTTATATAAGAAAAAACAATATAGAGAGGCAATAAATAAATTCAATAAGGCTATTAAAGAAACTTCTGATAATCCTGAACTCTACTACTGGAGAGGAAGATGTTATATTTATTTAAAAAAATACAAAGAAGCCATTTATGATTTTGAAAGGGCTATAGAATTGGATCCCAAGCACATAGAAGCATATAATAATCTGGGATGGATTTACCATATAACACATAATTATAAAAAAAGTATAAATTATTTTACCAAGGCAATAGAATTGAAACCAGATAATGCTTGGGCTTACTACAATCGAGCCAGGAGCTATTATAAAATGGGAAAGATAGATTATGCTAAAGATGATCTTAAAAGGGCATGTGAATTTGGTTATATTTATGGATGTAAAATTTACAAAAAGCTAAATATAAAGAAATAGCTGTGAAAATTATATGCAATAAATGCAAAAAAGGTATTGAAATTGATCCAAAAAATATTTCTGGAGATATTTATCAAACAATTTGTGAGCACTGTGCTAATCCTTTTGTTTTCTTTGTTATAAAAGAAAAAATAAGCAAAGATAATAGGTTAACTTTACATCCCAATTTCTACGATAAGCGATATTATATCAGGAAGAAGTTATTCAAACTATTCGGAGGAGCATTTTATATTTATAATTCTGTAGGAAATCTCGCTTTTTATATAAAACAAAAGTCTTTTAAATTAAAAGAAGATATAAGACTTTATACAGATGAAAGTATGTCAGAAGAGCTTTTGTTTATAAAAGCCAAACAGATAATCGATTTTAGTGCCGCTTACGATGTAATAGATCCTATTCATAACGAGAAAATAGGTTCTTTAAAAAGAAAAGGTTTTAAATCCTTACTTAGAGATGAATGGATTATCATGAATAAATTTGACAAAGATATAGGAAAAATAAAGGAAGATAATATATCTCTTGCTTTAATAAGAAGACTTCTGCTAAATTTTATTCCTCAACGTTTTATTGGCATGATAAATAATAAGGTTGTCTTCCAATTTAAACAACATTTTAATCCTGTTGTATTTTGGATGGATTTGGATTTCTCTCCAGATGTAAATAATCTCCTGGATAGGAGAATAGGGATAGCAGCTTCAATACTCTTATGTGCTATTGAGAAACGTCAGAGATAAAAATAAGCATATGAATAGTTCCCAATGAATAGCCATCTTATTGTTGCAACATATCAAGAATTAGGAATATTTAAAGGATTGCCATTATCAATTAGTATTTCTGGTATAGGAAGAGATAATGCATATAAAAATGCAAAAATCGCCATTACTAAAGGGGCATCTTGTCTTATTTCTTCTGGAACAGCTACTGCCTTATCTCCACATATCAAAATAGGAGATATAATTATACCTAATATAATTATTTCATCTAATAAAGAAAAACTTTATATTCCTTATTGCAATAAAGTTATAGAAAACCTAAAAAAAATCAAAAGTCCACGTATTTTTTGTGGGCCACTTTTAGAAACAGATAAAGTTCTTGTAAATTCACAAGATAAAATAATATTGTACCAGAATACAGGTTGCATAGCTGCTGATATGGAAAGTGCTGGAATTCTAAAAGCTGCTAATGAAGCAAATCTCCCATTTGTATGTATTCGAGCTGTTTCAGACTCATTAAATATGAATATACCACAATGGCTGTTAATATCCTTAAAAAAGGATGGCAATATCTCCTTCTCATTATTAATAAAGGGATTTTTATGTAATCTTAATGAGTTTCACCAGTTAATAAAACTTGCGGTAGGATTCTTTAAAGCCAAGAAGTCACTAAGATACATTATGAGCAGAATATGTTCTTCCTTTCCACTCTGACCTTTTACCCATAAAAAATCTAATGGCAGAACTCCAAGTCATCATAAGGTATAATACTCCTGAAATTGGTAATGTTAATGCCCATAGTTTAGATAAACCATAAAATTTAATAGTAGGCATATAAGTAATTATCATTACAGACAAGGCAAGCCATGATATTAATATAGCATATATATTATTAGATAAAAGACCTAAAAACGGAAATATAAAAGAAGCGGCCATCATAATTGTACATAAGATAAGTAAACTAATAGAATATTTTAGCTGAGTAAAAGCAGTCCTTGCTACCATATTCCATATATCAGAGAGTTTTGTATATTTTCTTTGACTAATCACAGAACGGGTAAGACCTATCCATATCTTATTTCCCGCTTGCTTAAGCCTCTTTGCAAGTGCACAATCATCTATTATTTCATCTTTTATTGACTGAAAACCTCCAATATCTCTTAATGCCTTTGTTTTTACAAACATACAGCCCCCTGCTGCTGCAGCAATTTTGGAGCTACGTTTATTAGAGAGGCTAAAAGGATATAACAACTTAAAAAAGTAGATAAAGCTTGGAATAAGCATTTTCTCCCAAAATTTATTCATACTCAATGCTGCCATTAAAGAGATCATATCCCAATCTTCTTTTATCATTTTATCTTTTAAAGTTGCCAATATTCTATTTTTCATTATTATGTCTGCATCTATAAAAAGAGTATAAGGAGTATTTACAAGTTGAAGTCCTTGTTCTAAAGCCCATATCTTTCCTGTCCAACCCTTAGGAAGAGGTTTCCCTTTAATAATCTTTAAATTTTCTAATCCCATATCTCTTGCTATTTCTGAAGTTCCATCAGTGGATTCGTCATCCACAAGTACGATATTAAGCCTTTTGCCCTGTTCATTAAGTGCCATAAGAGTGTTTTTTATTATTTTACTTTCGTTTCTTGCAGGAATAACAACTGTAATATCATAAAAATCACTATCTATATCAAGGTCTGATGAATCTAAGACCTCCTTAGTAGAATAAGGCTTCCATGGTAAAAGAAAAATTGTTATCCATATACATGCACTTATATAGGCCAACAAATCAAATACTTGCATGATCTATAAGTTCAAAACCTTTCATATCTTTTTTTAAACCATATACATTAATAAACACCTTATCTCCTTTAACAGTAATTACACAATAATGATATCTTTTTCTAAACACTTTCACATTATTAGACCAAGGAAGATCTTTTCTGAGATTATCATATAATGGCGCTCCAGCCCCCCCAGTTATTATTTGCCATGTATGTTTAATAATAGTTCTGGAATAATTATGCTCATGTCCAAAGAAAGCCGCATCTACATTATATTTAGTAAAAATAGACCAAATCTTTTTTCTTCTATACTTTATATCATTTTTTAGCTTATCTGAAGCATGATTAGAATAATCTATTATATCCTTCTCGCTTATAGGAAATATAGGTTGATGTCCAAAGATAAATATATGTTTTATACCCAAATCTCTCGCTTTTTTAAGATCTTTTTCAAGCCATATTATTTGATTATCCATTATCCTTCCAGGAAAATTTCCTTTTTTAAAAAAACCCAGTTTGATTGTATCATTAAACATATTTTTTTTGGGACAAGCCATCCAATAATCTGTATTTAAAAACACAAAATGAGATGCTCCAAAATTAAAAGAATAACTCGTTTCTCTATATGAGGGAGAACTTGGCGTTTCTGGCTTAGGAGAATCTTCTGGATTAACAAATTCGTCTGCAAATATCTCTTCACTGGTTAATATACCTTGTTTTTCTTGCACACCATCTAATAAATATTCTCCATATAAGTTATCTATGGCTTTGTGCATCACAACATCATGATTTCCCATTGTAGTATATACAGGAATTTCATGCATTATATCAGAAATAGTATCTTTCCAGAGCCTAAGCTCTTTTCTTAAAGTTGTTTCTTTATGCGCATAACCATACACCATATCTCCCAAAAAGCATATAAACTTGACATGTCTTTTTTTCGCATCATCAAAGATGGCTTTTAATATATCTTCTCTTACTGGAATAAGATAAAATGGACCTCTACTATCTGCTATAACAGCAAATTTAAAAGGTCTATCTTTTTTAGGAGCAGTTTGAAATTTATAATATCCATGTTTTGGACACCTTTTTCCATTCTCAAAAACCACATAATACCTATACAAAGTGTCAGGTTTAAGATTGTTTATATGAATCTCAAATGGAGGCCAATCTTTTTTATATACTCTATTTTCCAAAAACACTCTACCAGCCACAGGAGGATAAGATTTCCACCATATAATGACAGATTTTGATGTAACATTATTCACAAAAGGTCCTTCTAAATATGAAGCAAACGCACATGAACATAAAATACACCACAAAATTATAATCTTATATAATCTCATCTAGCATTTAAGGAATTTTTTTATTATTTATAGCCTATTGAATTGTTTCAGGAATTGTCAAGTTTTATAATAAAATATTTGAAATTTGACTACGAAAAAATTTCGGAAAATTTTTTTAAATATTTAAATATCTTTTATATAAAGAATTGGAATAAATAACATTATAAGATTTCTATATCAGCTTTCTGGCAGAGACCAGATATCCTGTAAAACCTACCATCTTTTCAAAAGGTCTAACTCCTTGCTTTTTCCTGACCAAAATCTTTCTCTCTAAAATCTCAATAACATCCATTACCGCAAAATTGTTTTCTCCTAATGTCTCAACTGTTTTACTAAGTTGCTCTGCTGTAGGCACAATACAAGCTAAAGGTCTTCCAGGAAGAAGAGCCATATTTGAAGGTGGAATTGCAAGCCAAGGTTCTGGTAAATCCAAAAATACTGAATCAACACCGCTTACAGGAAATTTATCTCCTGCATTAAGAAGATGATATTCAACCCGAGCCTCAAAGCCAAATTTCTTTATATTACTTACAGCATTTTCAAGAAATTCTTTACGTCTATCAAAAGTATAGACTTTACCACTATCGCCTACTAATTGAGCTAATAATATAGTAAATGCCCCGGATCCTGTGCCCATTTCTATAACTTTATCTCCGGGTTTAATATCCAAAGACAGCACAAACCATGCAGCATCCTTAGGATAAACAATTTGAGTTTTTCTTTGTATTTTCATTATCTTATCATATATTAAAGGTCTAAATACCCTGAAAACCGCTCCTGTGTGAGAATATATACGATCACCTTCTACTTTTCCTACTATATCATCATGAAAAATTTTCCCCTTATGAGTCCCCAACTCTTTTCCTTTTTTCAGGGTGAAAAGAAAGGTCTTTTTCTTCTCTTCATCCCATATAAGGGCAACTTCTTCATAATCAAAAGTTTTTGGCTGCATTTTTATCTTTAATCCTATTCTTTATTCTACAAAAACGACATAATTTTTCTGACGTCGTAGTCATTCCACATTCATGACATTCATATAGGTTTACTTCTCTTTCAGATTCAAAAAGATTTCTAATTTTAAAAAAGCCTTTTAAAAACCTCAACTTTGTTGCAGGATATCTGTTCTCTAACTGATCCAGAATATCAACCATTACCAAAGATCTCGCACCTGTGGAATGAGGACAAGTAATTTTTACATATTCTATATGTTCGGCATCACAATATGCCAAAAGTTCATTTCTACTAATAAAAACAAGAGGCTTTACTTTTTTTACCATCTTAGCTTCTGCTGGAAGTACAGGATATTGTCTGTATACATAATCCTTATCCCAAATCAGAAGATTTCCAAGTAGCCGTGCTGTTTCATCATCCAGATTATGACCTGTCAAAAGCACATCATAACCATTTTCATAAGCAAACTTATTTAAAATATATCTTTTGACTGTACCGCATAAAGAACAAGGTTTTTCATATGCTATTTTCACAAAATCATCTATATATCCACCAAGTTCTTCTTTTACAGAGATCACATTAAGATAAAATCTATGGGTTTTACTAAATTGTTCTGAAATTTCTCTTGAAAGTTTTGAAAATTCTCCTAATTCAAGATCTATATGAAGGCCATCTGCTTTAAATCCTAATTTTTCTATTATATGCCAAAGTGCCAAAGAATCTTTACCTCCTGATACAGCAACAAGAAGTCTATCCTTTTTAGAAAACATCCTAAATTTATTAATAGTACTTTGAACTACCGACTCTGTACGGCTTATAAAGTGTTTTTTACAAAGAGGAAGATTAGCATACCTTAGATGTATAAAGCCTTCTTGTTTACATATCCTGCATTTTTTTTGTCTTGCCATATATTCCCATTTTTATTAAATTTTGAGTAGACCATAAATGATTGTTAAAAGGGTGTCAAGGAGACTATATGGAATTTAAAATAATGGTAGTAGATGGCCAAGGTGGTGGTATAGGCGCAACTATAATATCTGGCATAAGAAAAGAAATAGGTAATGACATTATTATTTATGCTCTTGGAACAAACTCTATTGCTACTTCAAGAATGATGAAGGCAGGTGCAAATAAAGGAGGAACAGGCGAAAATGCTATTTATTATACAGCAAAAAAGGTAGATATAATAATTGGACCAATATCCATAGTTATGCCTTATTCTATGATGGGAGAACTTACACCTAAAATGGCAACAGCTATAAGCACAAGTAATGCTTTAAAAATATTTTTACCTCTTACTCAAGAACAAGTAAAGATTGTAGGAGATCCTGGAGAGCCACTTCCTCATCAAGTTTCTGAAGCAATATCAATAATAAAGGAGGTGTTAAAAAATGTGTGAATCTAATGTGTACATTATAAAAAATGGAAAAGAAGAATTAATACTAGAAGACGTGGATATAATGGAAAAGGAAGGAAATCAAATAAGAATGAAAAGCATATTTGGAGAGGAAAAAGTGATAAAAGCAAAACTTAAAAAGTTATCATTAGTGGAACATAAGATATTGCTTGAACCTATTCAGTGAAAAAAGGGGAGGAAAATAAAAAAATGGCACAGGTATCGGAATTTGCTAAAAAAATACATTGGCTTGGTCATGACAGTTTCAGGATAGATGCAAGTAAAGTTATATATTTTGATCCTTTTCAAATAAGTAAAGGAATAAAAGCAGATATTGTTCTTGTATCTCACGAACACTTTGATCACTGTTCACCAGAGGATATAGCAAAGATTCAAACTTCTAACACAGTAATTATTACTGAAAAAGACTCGGCCTCAAAACTGCAAGGCAATATACAGATTGTAAAACCAGGAGATTTGGTAGAAATAGAAGATATCAAGATAAAAGCTATACCAGCCTATAATGTAGGAAAAGATTTTCATCCAAAGACAAAAGGTTGGCTTGGATTTATAGTAGAAGTAGATGGAATAAAGATATATCATGCAGGAGACACAGATTTTATACCTGAAATGGAAAATATTGATGTTGATATAGCCCTTTTACCAGTTTCAGGGGTGTATGTTATGACATATAGTCAAGCAGTAAAAGCAGCTAAAACAATAAAGCCAAAAATTGCTATACCTATGCATTATGGATCTATTGTAGGTGATGAACGAGATGCACTAAATTTTCAGAAGGCGTTAAAGGGAACAGTAGACGTTTTAATTTTAGAAAAAGAGTAGTGATATCTTTATTTATTAGACGCGGAATATTAAGATAAAAATTTCCTTCTTGAGGTCTGCCTCTTTTTATGCATCCATTTCCATATATATGACATTTATATTCAAGTTCCTTTATTACTGCCCTATAGTAATCTTGACTTAAATTTTGACTTTTTATTAATTTTACTAAGGAATATATTCTAAATCGATCCATGCCCCAATATTTTACTGAAAGTTGATCTTTATGGCCACCTTCTTTTACTAATAAAGGCTTATCTATAAGATATATTGGATATCTACATGATATTCTAAGCCAAAGATCATAGTCTTCACATACAGGCATATCTTCATCAAATAAGCCTACTTCTTCAAAGATTTCTCTTTTGATCATAACAGCAGAAGGACTAACAAGACATAATCTTAGCGAAGGTATGAATATATCTCCTGATAATTTCTTATGAACCTTTTTAGGATTGATTCTTTTACCATTTCTTATCCATATTTCTTGGGTCTGACAAGCAATAGCTTGGGGCATTTTATTAAAAAAACCTAATTGTGTTAAAAGCTTATGAGGTAACCAGTAATCATCAGAGTCTAAAAATGCAATAATAGAATATTTCGCATTTTTTATGCCTGTATTTCTGGCTGCAGAAACACCTTTGTTATAAGGATGAGATATATATCTTATTTTATTTCCAAATACAGCGAGTTTCTCCTTTGTTCTATCTGTTGAACCATCATCTACCACAATTATCTCATATTCATGCCATTCTTGATAAAGTACAGAAGATATAGCTCTTGTTACAAAGTTACTCCTATTGTAAGTAGGTATAATTACGCTAACTCCCATTTTATTATTTGTAAATTTACTTTATTTCTATAGAATTATATTTGTTTAAGCAAATGAGATTTCAATAAATTCTCTAATGCTATAGGGAGCTCATCGAAACTATTCATAAAATAGATATTTTTATATGTAGATTTTAAATAATCCTTTATATGGTCATTATATCCATATCCTATTGTAATTAAATTGATTCTTTTTTTCTCGCAGAATTTTATTGCTTCTGATACATCTATACCACAGTTAGATTCACCATCAGTAATATGAATAATGAGATTCTTTTTTCTAATGGATGTTATAAGAGTTAAGGCAACAGCCATTATAGCCTGCCCAGACGGTGTTTTCCCTCTTGGTGACAAGGTATACAAACGGCCATCTCTTAACAGATTTGATACAAAACAGCGACCTGACTGTTCATAATAAGCAAATAGATTTAACCTATTTTTATATCCTTTTGCTGCTTCATAAATAGAAGAAAAGACTTTTTGTACATTATACCAATTATCTGTCTCTTTTTTTTGCTTATTAATAGACATAGAAATAGAAGCATCTACTAATATAACAATATTCCAATACTGTTGAAAGTCATACTCTCTCTCTTTAAATATCTTCCCATCAATATAAAGTTTATAAAGTCTACGTGAATCTAACTTTCCAAAAGGGAGTCCTCTATTTACAGCACGAATCTGTCTTTTATTTCTTTGCTTCTGAGATTCAAAAATAGATCTGAGCTTTTTTACTACATTCACATCTGAAGATACTCTACATAGGGTATTCTCTTCCCAAAAAAAAGTAGGTATAACTGCAGAACTATCATGGATTATCTCTTTTATTTGAGATGTTATATCCTCCTCTGACATAAGAATTTCTTTTATCTGTTCTATATCTCTTCTTGGTATAGATACTTCGTTGCTGGAGTCTTTTAAATCAGATATTTCGTTATTTGTGTAAATATTAGAACTTTCAATATTAGGAAATTCAAATACGATGTTTTTTTCCCAATTTTTGATTAGAGGGCAAAGCAATGACCAAAGTTCTTTGTAAAACTCAAATCTTTTGATAGCCTTATCTAATAGAGAACCTCTATATTTTTCTTTAGTATTTATAATCAATCGCCCATACTTAATAAGTACATTCAATGCTTCTGTTAAACCTAAAAGATCTGGTGGAAGAACAAATCTTTTTTGAAAAAAAACTTTCCTCCATACATCAAATAAAATAAGCGTAATAGAACCTTTATTCCTTCTTATATATGGATAATACCATTTCCATGCCCTATGCAAATAGAATTGCCAGATAGTATCCTTAGCCACATTATTAACATATATATCTTCACCTGCATTAATCATTTCAAGAAATATGTTTTGTCTGTTTAAAGGAAAATCCTTTATATAATGCTTTGCTTTATATATAACAAAATTACTCATTTCTCTTGAATGTAAAGCCTCATGAGCTACCCAACCAACAAGTGCATCTACTTTGCCAAAAGGAACAGGATATTCTCCCAAAACAAAGGAAATATCTAACGATACCTTTGAATCCTCTAAAGAGGACATGCCACTCCATTCAATAGGTTTCATATGCGGCATAATATACCGCGCGGCTTTTCTTAATGCCTTAAGCAAATAAGCTAATTCCCAATTTTCTATTGGAGAAGTATTTTTGCGCCAATAAGCAGAATATCCATTTCTAAAACTGAACATCTTTTTTACTCTCACTCCCTACACCATTTGAAGTAAATAATACATAATTTTCCTTTTCAGGTGTAATATCTTCTGTCTCTACATGTAATGACAAAAGAAGACTTTCAAGCATATCCTTAGAAATCTGAAGACTATAGGTAATAGCTTCCTTTATAGTTGCTCCCAAAGCAACTAATTCAGCAACCATTAAACTATGACGGATTGATATAGAAATAGAATTTTGAGGATCATTTCGAAGCTTATTAATGACCCTGACAATTAAATCAGCCTTTTCTTCACTAACCCGTGTCTTTAATGTTAAAAGCTGTTTTTCCACAGAAGCTGGAAGATAATCCATATGTATTATATAAAATCTATCTCTCAAAGCAGTATCTAAAAACTCTGTTCCTATAAATTCATCACCTTCATTCATAGTTGCAAAAAATACTATTCCTTTACTAACCCTAACAAGGCCTAATTGGTCAATCCATATACATCTATCTTCAGAAAGTACAGAAAAAAGTTCATTTAATGCTTTTGGATGCTCTGGCCTATTAATCTCCTCAAGATGAATAACACATTTTGGAGTAGTAATAGCCTTTGGAAAAAGATTTTCTTGATATATTGTTTCTCCATTTTTTATTTCATATTGACCAAAAAGCTGACCTGGTTCTGTTAAAAGACCTATTTGAAAAGTAGCTAAAGGTCTTTTAAAATAAGCAGCAAATTGACGAACCAAAGAAGATTTACCACATCCCTGTTTGCCCGTAATTAATACGTTAACAGGATATTTCTCTGATAATTTTTCTATTCTATGGAGAAATTTAACTACCTCTTTTGGAACAAAAAAATACTTATCTGGCTCTGGGATATGGAGCTGATAGTCTTTCATATAATTACCCCCAAATTTAAATTTAAAATTTTAATGTCTTGTATTGTAAAATATTATATACAAATTTTCAGAACATTAACACATAAGTTTTGGTAAACAAAAGCTATAAAAAAATTCTTGTAAAATAGTTTAATAATGAATAAATTTTTGAAACTGAATTAAATGGAGGCCTTTATAAGATGGATAAAAATTTACACGAAATCGGCTTTATAGGAACAGGCAATATGGGAAAGTCCCTTATAAAAGGGGTATTAAAAAGTGGTTTATATAAACAAGACGATATAATAGCAACGGATAAGCAAAATAATATATTGGAATATCTATCCAGAGAATTTGGCATATCAACCACCAACTCAAATATAGAGCTTGCAAAAAAAACAAAGGTTTTGATTTTATGTGTAAAACCGCAAAATATGAAAGAAGTCTTAATAGATATAAGGGATGTCCTTACAGATTCACATCTTATAATATCAATAGCCGCTGGTATATCTATAAGAGCCATCACCAAAACTATAATGAAAGATTTGGCAGTTATTAGGGTAATGCCTAACACCCCGGCTCTTGTTCAAAAAGGGATGAGTGGTATTGCTTATGGGAAATATGTAAAAGAAGAACATAAGCGTATAGTACTTGATATATTTAATTCTATAGGAAAAACTATTGTAGTGAAAGAAGATATGATAGACCTTATTACAGCAATTTCAGGTAGTGGACCTGGTTATATTTTCCGAATAATGGAATGTATGGTTTGTTCAGCAAAAAAAATGGGACTTGATGAAAAATCTGCAAAAAAGCTTGTTATTCAAACCTTTATTGGTAGTTCTTATCTTGCTAATGAATCCAAAGAATCTCTTTCTACTTTAAGAAAGATGGTAACATCTCCTAAGGGTACTACAGAAGCTGGGCTTTCAGTATTTGAAAAAGCAAATATCATGAATATAATACATAATGCTATAAAAGCAGCATATGAAAAATCTATTGAAATAAAAAAAGAATGGGAGAAAGAGGCATGATAGAAGATAAGACAAAAGTTATGGTTGTTGAAAAAAATAAAGAGGATAGAGATTTATATATAAAACTTCTTTCTACCTTAGAAGGATTAGAAATAGAAGGTATTAGAAGTGGTAAAGATGCCTTTGATAGAATACAAAAATT
>CAZMNC010000033.1:0-12834 GCA_964567535.1 uncultured Desulfobacterales bacterium
GAATCATCAATTTTGCAGCTTTAATTACAGCCTTATCTGGCTGAAATGGAGCCAATCCTTGAGCTATCAAATCTGCGTTTATAAAATTTAAACATTCAGCTTCAACTGGAAGAAATTCCTTCGCAAAAGTCGTTTTACCTGAACCATTTGGGCCAGCTATAATATAGCACACTTCTTCCATATTTACCTAATTTTCATCAATTCTGACACCAAACTTTACCTTATATTACATTAAGAAAAAGGAGCACTCAAGCTTTAGCAATTTATTTTTTACACGCTAATAAAAACTCTCTATTTGACATAAGGGGTTCTACAAGAAATCTAAACAAAATGGCTGCCATTGATCCGCCTAAAAGAGGAGAAAAAATATACACCCAAAAGAAGCCATCCATAGGCCCTGGTATGGCTATATTACCCCATCCAGTAAAATAGGCCACTATTCGCGGACCAAAATCACGAGCAGGATTAATCCCAGTTTGTGTTATCGGAGCAGTAATAGCAATTAAAGATGAAACAGTAGCACCTATAAATACTGGACTTGATGACTCACTTGGTCTGCCCAAATTACAGCCCTCTGTAAGAAAGAATATCATAAATACAAGAATAAAAGTTCCAAACCCCTCAGTCAGCATTGCTATCCCTATGGATACTTTAAACCATGGAATAGAAATGCCAGGATTTGGAAAATACTCCCCAAATAGCATAGCAGTCGTTACTGATTTTGGTGTTCCCCTTATAATATGATGAGCTATTTCAAATTCTGAAATGGCATTATGAAACAACAAATAAAGCATTATCCCCGCTCCAATACCTCCCAGTAACTGAGAAAACCAATAAAGAAATAGGAGTCGAGCTTTCATTCTTTTAGCCAATACCATACCAAGAGATACAGCAGGATTAAGATGAGCACAGGAAAGATATCTTGTGGCATATATAGCTAAGGTTACACCAAGTCCCCATACTGCTGCTACCTGGAAGAGACCAATTAGACCATTAAACAAAACACTTACTGCAACAGAAGCGGTACCAATAAATACAAGAAGAAATGTACCTAAAAATTCCCCTGTAAATACCTTTATGTTTTCTTTTATATTCATTATCTTAATATATAAGGCGGATTAGGATATGATGGGCTTAAATATTTCAATTTTAATATTTTATACTCAGTTTCTTGAATATCACAAATTTCTTCAATTGTTGATATAGTTATTTTTTTTAAATTTTGAGGATCAGTATTTGCTCTTATATTAATTATCAGTATCCATTCAGATACATCTTTTATATCATCTCCATTTAGTTCAGGATCACTACTTAAAGAAGTCAGATTTCCCTGAAGAAGTTTATTTCCTACTGAAATAATAAATTTCAGATGACCAATCTCTACTTTTATATTTAAAAACTTGCTTTTTATATCATTAAGTAAATCCATAGAAAATTTATAAATTGATTTTTTCATATTAGAATTTATTTTAAATACCCCATTTAACCACCCTAATTTGGCTTCGCCTTTAGCATATTTGTCATAATCAATATCTTGCAAAGCCCTGCTATTAGAAACATTAAATAATATATTAATCCAGTTTTTTATGCCTTTATCTTGTTTAGCTGATATAGCTATTACTGACTTTCCAGGATATTCGGTCTTAAGATAAGAGATAAAATTTGTAATCTGATTTTCATTTAAAGTATCTATTTTATTAAGGGCTATCACATCTGCTTCTTCAAGTTGTTTATTAAAAATATATATTACCTCTTCAGGAAATAAACTTTTATCTTTTAAAAAAGTATCCAATCTATTTGGCTCTATTAACACTGTAAAAGGAGCTATTTGAAATCTATCTCCATAGTATTTTTTAATAGGATTAACTACAGACGCTATAAAGTCTGTACAACTTCCCACAGGTTCTCCCAATATAACCTTTGGATTCTTTTTATTTAAGATGTAGTTTATTTTATTAATAAGCAAATTAAACTGACAACAAAAGCAACCTTCTGTGATCTGCTCAACCAAAGCACCTCTTTCAGATAGTTTATTTTTTATAACTTCTGTATCTACCAGATCTTCTGTTTGATCATTTGTAATAATACTTGTAGTAATCCCAGAACTTAAAAATTTTTCTGCCAGTATAGATAAAGCTGTTGTCTTACCTGCACCCAAAAATCCACCAACGAATATTAATTTAACCATAGAATTTGCTCTGACCTTTTTCTAAAGGAACATTTAATTCTGACACCTTATTTATAAAATATTTAATAAGATCTGCTTGAATGGACAGTGTCTTTATCCATCTTTGAAGACACTCCTTTCCTTCTGCTGTTAAAAAATATAGCTTTTTAGCTGGACCTTTATCAGAAAGCTTCCATTTTGAAATAACCACACCTCTTTTTTCAAATGAATTTAAATGCCTATATATTCCAGAAATATTAAATGAAACTCTTGAATTCTTAAGCCATTGACTTAACATTTTCTTTATTTCAAAGCCATGAGCTCCATTTTTTTGAAAAATTACTAAAAGTATCCATGGTCCTAAAAAATAGTTCATATTTTTACCTGAACATGGGCAATCATCTAATCTCATAATACCATCCTCCTTTTTATATTATACTTTGTATAATATGTCAATCAGTATAATTACTATAGTGTATAATATTATTTCTAAAATAATTCAGAATATCAATAATTCCCATAATAAATAAAAATCATTACTAATAAAACAACTGATTTTGTTATTAAAGTTTTTAGTGTATTTTTAATCAATAATTTTCAGGGATTATTTGTTAATTGTAGGGTTACATAGCAGTATGTAACTATTGATTATCTTTATATCAGTCAATCTTTTCTTTTTGGAATAATAGCTATAAACTATAATTACTATTTTTTTAAGGCACTGCTTTGTATAAAACTAATATTTGATAAAGAATAGAGGGACATAATAAAAGCATAAAAGCACATGAGCAAACTTTAGCTTCTTATCCAATAGAGTAGATTTCTATTTCTTCACGAATTTTGCAAAGAGTCTTTATTGTATAATTGACATATATAAAGGGCTTCAATACAATTAAAAAGAGATTAAAGAAAGTCAGGAATTAATGGAGAAAGTGATAATATTTACAGACGGAGCATGTAGAGGTAATCCTGGGCCAGGAGGATATGCGGCAATATTAAAATATAAAGACAAAACAAAAGAAATTCATGGTTGTGAACCACATACTACAAATAATAGAATGGAACTCAAAGCAATTATTAACGCCCTGAAAGAACTAAAGGAACCTTCTTATGTAATCCTATTTACAGATTCAAATTATGTAATAAAAGGGATAACACAATGGATTTATAATTGGATAAAAAATGATTGGCATACTTCTAATAAAAAAAAGGTGGCAAATAAAGATTTATGGAATTGTCTTTTTGATTTGACCAAAACCCATAAAATAGAATGGAAATGGATAAAGGGACATAATAAAAATCCAGAAAATGAAAAATGTGATAAGCTTGCAAAAAAAGCTATAATAGATTGTATATAAAAAAGAGTTACCAGGGAGGTGTAAGCATGCAAGACAGCATAGCTAAATCAAGAACTGAGATGTTTGTAAACGAGTTTGTAAGAAGTGTTTATAACTGGATGGGTATTGGATTAGCCTTAACAGGGATTACGGCTTTTTATGTATCAAATAGTGTTACAATGCTAAGGTTAATATTTGGTAGCCCTTTTATATTCTTTATGCTTCTCATTGGGGAACTTGCTCTTGTATTCGTAATATCAGGTATGATAAATAAAATGAGTGCCTCGACAGCCACTTTTCTTTTCATTCTATATTCTGTGCTGAATGGAATTACTATATCATTTATATTTTTAGTTTATACCAAAACTTCTATCTATAATACATTCTTTGTATGTGCAGCCACTTTTATTGCCTGTAGTATATATGGATGGAGTACTAAAAGAGATCTTACTTCTATAGGAAGCTTCTTTTTTATGGGATTAATAGGTATAATTATAGCTTCTATTGTGAACATATTTTTAAGAAGTGCTGGCCTCAGTCTTATTATAAGTTATATAGGAGTATTTGTGTTTGTAGGTCTTACCGCTTATGATACTCAGAGGATAAAAAACCTTGCTCTTTCCTGTCCAGTAGATGCAACAGCTTCCATGATAAGAAAAGGAGCAATTATTGGAGCATTAACTTTGTATTTAGATTTTATAAACTTATTCCTTATGCTTCTAAGAATATTAGGACAACAAGAAAGAGAATAATGAAGCCTTCATATATAAAGCTTTATGAAAATGGAGAGCTAAAACAAAAGATCAAAAAGGCTTTAAGACTGTTGGAAAATTGCAAACTCTGTCCCAGAGAATGTGGCGTAAATAGATTAAAAAATGAAAAAGGCTTTTGTAAAACAGGGAGAAAAGCAGTTGTTGCTAATTATAGTCCTCACTTTGGTGAAGAAGCCCCTCTTGTTGGGAAAAAAGGGTCAGGAACTATATTTATAAGTTCATGCAATCTCTTATGCTCTTTTTGCCAAAACTACGAAATAAGCCATCTTGTTGAAGGAATAGAAGTTGAACCAGAACAAATGGCATATATGATGATAGAGCTTTTTAAGGCAGGTTGTCATAATATAAATTTTGTTACTCCTACACACATAGTACCTCAAATATTAGAGGCATTACCAATTGCTATAGAAAAAGGCTTAAATATACCTCTTATTTATAACTCAGGAGGATATGATAAGAAATCTACATTGCAAATTTTAGAGGATATTTTTGATATATATATGCCAGACTTTAAATTTTGGGACTCTTATTGGTCTAAACGATATATGAATGCACCTGATTATAGGGAAAAAGCCATTGACGCAATAAAAGAAATGCATAGACAAGTAAAAGATCTTGTAATAAATCAAGAAGGGATAGCAAAAAGAGGCCTTATTATCAGACATCTTGTTATGCCCAATAATATAGCCGGCACAGACAATATTATGAAATTTATAGCCAAAGATATTTCTTTAAATACATATGTTAATATAATGGACCAATATAGACCATATGGAAAAGCACCAGAAGATCCCAATATCAATAGAATGATTACTGTAAAAGAATATAGAGATGCCATTGAATCAGCAAAAAAAGCCGGTTTAAAAAGGCTTGATACAGGTGAAGATAAAATACTTCGTATATTTCGAATATGAATGATGAAAAAATTTTTATTATAGGCGACATACACGGTTGTTTGTATATATTAAAGAGGCTTATCAATAAAATTCCTTGGCGATCTGACAAAGACAAGCTTATTTTTGTAGGAGATTATATTGATAGAGGAGAAAATCCAAAAGGAGTAGTAGATTTCATTTTAGAGCTAAAAAGCTATTCTAATAAGATAGAATGTCTTATGGGAAATCATGAATCAATGTTATTAGATTATATTAGAGGGAAAAATAGAGATTTATATCTTGTTAATGGCGGAACCACAACTCTTGCAAGTTATAGGGCAGCAAAAAAAAGTGATCAAGCACCTCTTATACCAGAAGCACATATATCCTTTTTTGAAGGACTAAAATCATATATTGAATTGGACAATTACTATATAGTACATGCGGGTTTTAAACCCGGAATTCCTGTAAAAAAGCAATCTTTGGAAGATATGTTATGGATAAGATATAAATTTATAGATTCTGATTATGATTTTGGGAAAAGAGTAATTTTTGGCCATACTCCTTTTAAAGACCCTTTTATAAGGCCTACAAAAATAGGTATAGATACTGGGGCAGTATATGGAAATAAATTGACTTGCCTTCAGCTCCCAGAAGTAAAATTCTATTTCGAAATTGCATAAGACTTATTGTATAGGGTGTAAATACATCCTATTAGCTTTATTATAAAAACAAACAAGTTTAGTATTCAAACACTTATATAAATATTCAAGACAAATAAGATGAGTCTTTAAGATAGTCTGATTTGTATATTTCTGCCATAGTAAGAAATGTTGTTATTATTAATGGACCATATATAATGCCCATAATTCCAAAAAGTTTTATCCCTCCAAGCACACCAATAAAAACAAGAATTGAATTCATCTTCATTTCCTGACCTATTACTCGTGGTTTTACAACATATTCTATTATAGAACTATATGCTAAATTATAAGATAAATATCCTAAAGCAAGATTTATTTTGCCCTGAATAATTAGTATGAAAGTGGCAGGGATAAAAACCATAGAGGCACCAACAATAGGCAGAAAAGCCATAAAAGCAATAACCGAACCCCATAAAATTGGAGATCCCAATCCAAAAATGAAAAAGCCAAAGGCACCCAATATGCCTTGTATAATCCCAGAAAGACCATTTCCTATTATAATGGCCTTTGCCATCTCTCTAAATTTATGTGCTACTTTCTCTAATTGCTCCTTTGGCATAGGAGCGAGTTGAACAATATATTCCTTTAAACGAATTCCATCTTTCAAAAGTGCATAAATAATCAGTATCATTAGAAAAAAATGAACAAAAAGATTTATAATGTTTGATGCACCTGAGCTTATTTGCTTATACAAAAAAAACCCTACTTTCTTACCCAACGAAGTCGCTATTTTTTGTATAGTTTTCCAGTCAAGCCTTATCCCTGTAAGTTGTTTAATCTTTTCTAATTTTTGCAAAAGAGCAGGATTGTTTTTAAATCGTTTTTCTATGTGCTTTAAAGACATAGCATTTGTTGTCCTATTATAAAATTCAAATGCCTCATTAGATAATGTCTTTATAAACCATGCAATAGGGATAACAAGTATTAAGAATATCAGAATGGCCATAATGATTGCAGATATATGATCATTTCCTTTAAGCAATTTCTTTAATTTCACATGTAAAGGATAAAAAACACTTGTTATTAAAAGTGCTAACACAATAGATGGAAGATATGCCCAAAATAAAGAAATTAAAAACAAAAATGATATAAGCAACAAAACACTAAATATTAAGGGCCTGTTCTTCATTTACACAACCCTATTTCTACCACGACTTTTAGCCATATAAAGATTATTATCTGCTTTTTTTATTAATTCAATTAATGAATTTTCATTTTCGAGACTGGCCACACCAGCACTTATAGTAATTTTTAAAGTCACCCCAAAAATCTTGAAATCCGTCTTTTCTACTTCTTGTCTAATACGCTCAGCAACTATATATCCATCATTTTTTTTAGAAAATGGAAGTACAACCAAAATCTCTTCGCCTCCATATCTAATAGGAATATCTCCTTTTCTTATGCTCTTTTTTACAATATTACCAATTTCTTTTAAAACAAAATCACCTACCAGATGACCATATTTATCATTAACTTTTTTAAAATGATCAATGTCAAATATTGCTACAGAAAGAGGATAATTATATCTTTTTGCTTTATAAAATTCCTCGTCTACCACTGTATTCAGATATATCCTATTATATAAGCCTGTTAATGGATCTGTAATAGCCATTTTATAAAATCTTTCCTTTTCTTCTTCAGCAGACAAAAGATTTAATTCTCTTTCTAAGGCGACTGAAAGTAAAGCAGAAACCCTATCAAATATATTTAAATAACTCGTATCCATCAAATTAGCATTATCTTTTAAAAGTATTACTCCAACACCCATAGTACGTCTTTCCTTGCTTCTTAAAGGAAAAACCATAGCTTTTTTATTGCTATAATTAAGGAATGAAATATTTATGAAATCCTGAGGATAAATATCTTCCATATTATTAAGAATATCCATAGCTTGACCGAATTCTTTTTTATTTTTTGTAAGAATTATAGGAGATGAATATAGGGGATCTGTCAAAAATATTACAAGCCTGCTGTCTTCACGATCGGTAGAAGCTATAATAAGAAGCTCTTCCAAATCAATAAGCTCTGATATAAGCTTTTTTATATGTCTTAGTGCATCGTTTAATCTAACGTCCAGTGCAAGATCATCTAATATGCCCTTTAAAACCATATTTATTCTGGATAATCTCTTTATATTTGAATCTCCACCAAACTTAAAAAGACCACAATCTAAACTCTTTAACATTTTGATAATAGGTGATATCAAATCTTTTTTTATTATGGAGCCATGTTGAGGAGCAATGAGGTCTGGATTAACCCTTTCTATTTCTGTAAGAGCATTATTCAATATTTCTTGACTCGGCATATAGTGTTCATGAAATAATCTTATTGAATCAAAATAGGTTTTATCTTTAGCAAATAATGAAAAATTTTCAGTAAATCCTCCAAAAATATCACTTGAAAAAAGAGTCTTTGTTTTCTCATCAAATGTACAAAATGCCCCAGCAAAATGAGCATATGGAGTAAAGATGAATTTCAACTTCCTATTATTGTTAAGATTTAACTCCCAGTTATGCTCATTGATTAGCCAAAAAGTAGTTTTCCAATTATAATGTTTAAGAAGAGCTTGAGTCCTCCAATGAGTTACAATAAATTTGTCATCTCTATTGATTAAATTTTCAATATAAGAGATACAACTCACAATATCAGGGTCCTGATGATGACATATCAGATATTTAATATTTTCTATATCTGTGATTTCTTTTATTTTCCTAACAGTAACTTCAAAGGTTATAATGGATCCAGGATCAATTAATACAGATTCATTATTATTTAATATAAGATAACTATGACACTGAAAAGGATCACCATGTATTACACTTCCCACCCAAAATATATCTTTTGCAATTTCAATAGGTCTTGAATAATTATACTCATTACCCATAAAAGCCTCCCTCTTGTTTATATATTCAATAAGTAAAAAATAAACTTAAACAAAAGATATATATTATTTAGAAGTTAAACAACAAATTATAACTTTTGCAAGCAAATTTTTGATGTTAAAATATAATAAATAGGTATAAAATAGAAAGAGATAAGAAATCGAGATATAAAAATAGTTTTCTATTGCTCGTTGAAAAAAATTTTTTTATTATTTTTAAATAAATTCAGTTTGGAGAAAAGAAAATGGAAAGAATAAAGGAAATTAAAGGACGAGAAATACTTGATTCTAGGGGAAACCCCACAATTGAAGCTGATGTAATTTTGACAGATGGAACAATAGGAAGAGCTGCTGTTCCATCTGGAGCATCTACTGGAAAATATGAAGCTGTGGAGCTCAGAGATAAAAGAAAAAAAAGGTATAATGGCAAAGGGGTAGAGAAGGCCGTTCAAAATATCAATACAATAATTGCCCCTGCACTTAAAGGTATAAATCCTACAGAACAAAGACTTGTGGATAAAATTATGATTGAATTAGATGGAACTCCTAATAAAGCAAAACTTGGTGCTAATGCTATCCTGGCCGTATCCCTTGCTATTGCAAGAGCTGCATCTAACATGTGTAATTTGCCTCTCTTCAGATATCTGGGAGGTACAAACACATTTATATTACCTATGCCTATGATGAACATACTAAATGGAGGAATGCACTCAGCAAACAACGTGGATTTTCAGGAATTTATGATAATGCCTATAGGAGCTCCTACATTTAAAGAGGCCCTTCGTATGGGATCAGAAGTCTTTCATTTATTAGCAACAGTATTAAAAGAAAAAGGGCATTCCACAGCAGTTGGAGATGAAGGAGGGTTTGCTCCATCTTTGGAATCCAATGAAGAACCCCTAAAAATGATTATAGAAGCCATAGAAAGAGCAGGTTATAGACCTGCAGAAGATATAGTAATTGCTCTTGATCCTGCGGCATCCTCTTTTTATAGAAATGGAAAGTATGTTTTTTTTAAGTCTGACAATTCAGAACATTCATCAGAGGACATGATAAGACTATATGAAGATTGGATAAAGAGATATCCTATAATTTCGATTGAAGATGGTCTTGCTGAAAATGACTGGGATGGATGGAAAAAACTTACCAAAAAATTAGGGAATAAAATCCAATTAGTTGGAGACGATATTTTTGTTACTAATACTCAACGTATAAAAAAGGGGATAAAAGAAAAAACAGCAAATGCTGTTCTAATAAAATTGAATCAAATAGGAACATTGACAGAAACCTTGGAAGCAATTCGATTAACGCATAAGGCGGGATGGAATGCTGTTATATCTCATCGTTCAGGTGAAACAGAAGATACTTTTATAGCAGATCTTGCAGTAGCTACTGGAACAGGGCAGATAAAGACGGGATCTTTATCTCGTTCAGAAAGAATATGTAAATATAATCAACTTCTTAGGATTGAAGAAGAATTAGGAAATCAAGCTGTATTTGGATGGAAAATCTGATTTTATAATTATTGGTATACCTGCTACCATAAAAACGACCCTATTTACACAATAAGCAAGATGTTGATTGGCATATCCTAATATATCTCTGTACTTTCTTGTAAGTTGATTATTTGGCACTATACCCATGCCTACCTCATTACTTACTATTACTATATCTCCTTTTATTTTAGAAATGACTTTTAATAAATTACTGATCTCTTTTTCTATAGTATATTTTCTTTTCATAAATAAATTATTTATCCACAATGTAATACAATCTAAAAGAATTATAGTGTTTATATTATCCTCTTCCTTTATCCTGTCAACTATATTAACAGGCTCTTCTATAGTAATCC
The DNA here is from genome assembly GCA_964567535.1 of uncultured Desulfobacterales bacterium. Taxonomy (GTDB): domain Bacteria; phylum Desulfobacterota; class DSM-4660; order Desulfatiglandales; family JALVZP01; genus CAZMNC01. The sequence goes on from CAZMNC010000033.1 coordinate 10,590, forward strand.
ATTTTGATCCTCTTTCATTTTTATGTTTTTTTATTTTCTTTTCCATTTCTTTATCCAAGGCTTGTGCTGTTGCTAAAAATATATACTTTTTTTTGTCAATTTTATTACATAAGTTAAGAGCATATTTGCTTTTCCCACTCCTTGCTCCTCCAATTACTAATATACTTAATCCCATTTTCTAAACCTCCTATCTTTTCTTTTTATAATTTACTATATATTATCAGCAACATTAATATCAAATCTCTCAAATAAGATCACAAATAAAGCATTGCCATTAAAAGAATAAATTGATAAATTGGATTAAGAATAAAAAGTAAAATTAAATAGAAGATATAACATATATTGGCATTTATACTGTACTAAAAGCAAGAAATTAAAAGCAGAATTATGGATTTATAGTTTCAAACAAAAAGATAAAAAAGATATTAACTTTATTGATGAGAGAAAAGGACTAAATTTATTAAAGAGATATAGAATATGTTATAGGAATTTTTTAATAAATCATTGCAGGAGACACGTCTAAAAAGTCCGTTCCTAAGAGGAGTTGTATTGCTTAATTTATAGTACACTTATTTATAAATATGAAAAGGCCAACTTCTTACATAATAGGGATATTAGGATTCATATTAATATTAGGTTCTATATTATTCCTAACTCGGATATTTGAATCTGAAAAACCTATACTTGAAATAAAAGGACTCTCTGAATATATCTGCTCACCTGCAAGGATATTTGTATCAATTTCAGATAAGAATATGGGATTAAAAAAGATAGAAATTATATTGGTCCAAAAAAATAAAAAAGCTATTATCTTAAGAAGAAATTTTCCTAAATTAGACATATTAAATACAAAAGGAACGCATGAATTCCACAAGATAATAATATTTGATCCATTAAAGCTTGGATTATCAGATGGAAAAGCAATATTAAAAATATGTGCAATAGATTATTCCCTAAGAAACAGAGGGAAAGGAAACATTACTATATTAAAAAAGGATGTAATAGTAGATACTACACCTCCTAATATAACACCTATAAGTAAACTAAATTATTTCTATATAGGAGGATCAGGCCTTTTAATATATGAGGTATCTAAGGATACTGTAAAAACTGGTATATATGTAAATAACCTATTTTTTCCTGCTTATATCATAAATACACCATCAAAATACGGTGATTATTATGCCTGCTATATAGGAATTCCTTATTATATAAAAGAACCTGTTGACATTCATATATGGGCAAAAGATAAAGCAGGTAATTCTTCTACTGCAAATTTTTATTATAGAATAAAACGAAAAATTTTTAGAAAAAGAAAAATTATTATTACTGATTCTTTTTTAAAGAAAGTTTTACCTTTTTTTTCTAGATATCCTTTTAATTCAAAGGATAATATGATTCAAAGATTCCTAAAAATAAACAGGGATTTGAGAAAGAAAAATGCTGCGTTTATAAAAAGTCTTATATCTAAAACTTCAAAGAAGCGTTTATGGAAAGGCGCATGGGTATACCTTAAAGATTCTTTATGCACTGCAAGATTTGGTGACCATAGATCATACTTTTATAAAGGAAAATTGATAGATCATCAAGTTCATTTAGGAATAGATCTCGCTTCCATTGCTAATTCACCTATACCAGCAACAAATAATGGCAAAATTATTTTTTGTGGAAGACTTGGTATATATGGTTTCTCAGTAATAATAGATCATGGCCAAGGCATATTTTCATTATATGGACATATGAGCAGAATAGATGTAAAACAAGGACAATTTGTAAAAAAAGGGGATATTATAGGAATAACAGGACAAACAGGCCTTGCAGGAGGTGACCATCTTCATTTCAGTATTCTTATAAATGGTATATTTGTAAATCCAGAAGAATGGCTTGATTATCATTGGTTAAAAGATAATATCATAAGAAAATTGAAGATGGTGGGGGGATATAAATGAACCATAATAAAAACAAAATAAAAGAAATATTTTCTGAATATAATTTGGAAAAGCTTTTTCCAAAATACAAAACAGAGCAATTTTTTGAAGCCCTTTTTGGAGATCCAAAAGAAGGAGCATATGATATAGAATTAGTCTTTAAAGATATATATGATAGTAGGTTAGAATTTGAATTCTTGCTAAAAGCAAGACCAGGTAAATGTTTAGCTTGTAGTAGAACATATGGACTGCCTCGTGTTTTTTCTAAACATCCCATAATCAATATAGAAGAAATAATAAAAAAAATTAATAATATG
>CAZMNC010000034.1:0-3618 GCA_964567535.1 uncultured Desulfobacterales bacterium
TATATGCTTTCTTTTTAAAGCCAAATATATACTAAAAATAAATAATATTACTAATGGTGCGCTGAATGGATGAATAAAGAACATCGCTGCTACAGATAACAAAAATCCTAACATTGAAACAATCCAGTGAATTTTAAAAATAGGACGATAAGTAGGACTATCAATAAGACTATGAAGTGATGATGCCAAATTCAATGTAGCATAACTTATTAAAAAAGATATACTTATTATAGCTGCAATTCTATTTAAAGAACTGCTTAATATAAATAGCTCTGCCAAACAAAAAGTAATCAAAACCCCTATTCTTGGTTCTTCTTTGGTGGAACCCAATGAAGAAGCAAATATCTTTGGAAGAACACCATCTTCAGATAATGCTTTTAGTGTGCGAGGAGCTGCTATACTATAAGTAAGTGCTGATGAAAGAGTAGCCGCCCATATGCCCATAATTACGATAAAAGGGCTATAAGAATTTTTTATAAATATATCAGTATGTTTTATTAATACTTCATAAGGTGCTAAAGTAGATGATTTATACATAATAATAGCATAAATTAATGTACTGAAAATAAGGGCAGAAATAATCCCCTTGGGTATATTATTTTTTGGATTTTTTAATTCTCCAGAAAGACCTATACCAGCATCAATGCCTACTAATGCTGGGAAAAATACAGCAAATACCTTCCAAAAATTATATCCATGTGTATAATGTGCCCAAATATTAATAGATAATGGTTTTTTCCATGGAGTAATAAGAAAGGAAGCTATACCCAAGAATAAAATAAAAGCAATAATATATTGAAAATTTACAGCGAGGTCTGCTCCAATAAATACAAGGAATGAAAATGCCATTAGTATTATAGTTCCCCATAGAGGAAAACTTATTCCAGTTTTTATAAATGAAACTGATTCCAAAAAACCAATAATATAAAAGGCTATAGAGGCTGCTTGCGAGAAATAAAGAGGGATACCTATTGCACCCCCGATGTCAAGCCCAAGATTTCTGGATATAATATAATAAGTTCCTCCTGTACCTACATCCATATTTGTAGATACACTTGCTACTGACAGCCCTGTGCAGAAAGCTATAAAAGATGCTATTACCAATATAAGTATACTTTTTAATAGTCCAGCATTTCCAACTACCCAACCTGTTCTTAAAAATAGGATCACTCCAAATAATGATAGTATACATGGCAAAAAGACACCACTTACCGTGCCAAATCTTCTTACATTCTCATTCTTAGAAGACATGTTGAGATTCTATGCTATCAAACTACATTGGTCAACAAATGCTTTTTAATAATTTTTGCCTAAATATATTTAAGTCTTTTTATGATTGATAATATCTTGCACGCATATAACTATAATCACTGATTGCATTAGTTTGATTGCGATATAGATATATTGTCATATTTCAATAATCTTTTTTGCTAATATTAATTACATTAGAATAATATAAAAAGAATATTATAAAATAAAATTTTTATGGAATGTCTCTTGATTTTATAGCTAATATGGTATTAGCTACCTTTGTTTCAAAACAACTCTCTTTGTTTTGAAGGCTTTTTTTTGGCTGTTGAATAAGAATTTCTAATTCTGTATCAAATTTTCCGGTTTTTTTTAAAAAAGTGACGTATCCATTATATAAGTACCTGTTTAGTTCCAATTCGTGTTTCCTTATAGGAGGTAATGATTTATACCACAAGATCTTATTTAGAATCTCAGTTTTAATACGAGAGAATCTACCTTTTATATTGAATAAGAGATTTGTAAGTTGAAAAGTCTCAAATATGCAATCAAACTTTATCCTATTAATTATTTGTTCTATCTCATCAATCAGTTGAGCCTCTGAAGCAACTTCAAATTCTCCTGCGATATATCTTTTGTAAAGAGGAGAATCTTTTTGAATTTATAAGATCTTCTATACTTTTGATTACATCGATATCTCTTTTTATCTCTGATACATTCCTATAACCAAAATCTTTCCCTTTATATACAGAACAAAAAAGGCATTTATTCCACGGACAATTACGAGTTGTCCTGCGTATTAAAGCATCTTGTTCTCCTATAGGACTCATTGGACCTATTTCTATAGTATAAGCATTTTTCATATAGTATATCTTTTTGTTAATTATATTATCTTAAATTATTTATTGCTTATTTTATGATAGGCTTATAATACCTATAATTATAAATTCATTATACACCTATTACTGTAAGACTAATTTTCCTTTCCCTTGGACGTATATCGTGATTTATAAGTACTATTTGTTGCCATGTCCCAAGAGTAAGCTTATATTCCCTGATAGGAATAGAAATAGATGGACCTATTAAAGCTGCTTGTACATGACTATGACCATTTCCATCATGCCATGTTTTTTCATGTTCATAATAATTCCCTGGTGGTGCTAATTTATTTATACATCTTTTTAGATCTTCTATAGCTCCGGATTCATATTCAATTGTGGTAACTGATCCTGTAGAACCCATAGAAGTAACATGTATAACCCCGTTTTTTATGCCAGATTTTTTCACAAAATTACCCACCATATCGGTTATATTTTTTATATCCAGACCTTGATTCATCTTTATTTTAAGATCATAGACAAATACATTCATCAATTTTAACCTCCATTTTTTTAATCGCTATAATAATTTTAGAATTTCCTGAAGGACTGACATATTTTGTTACATTTCCAAAAAAACTATGAATCAGATTTAATTCATTTTTTAAAAATTTTACTGAATCTAAAGATCCCATAGAGGCTATACGAATTCTATATAGAAGTTTTAATAATGGTTTAGATGGTTCTTCATGCTCCATCATGCAAAATTTTCCTCCGTCTTTAATAACTCTTTTTATTTCTATCATTGCCTTTAGCTTATCTTTATTTTTTAGTTCATAAAATGCATAAGAACATAACACTATGTCAAAACTTTTATCCTTGAATGGTAGCTCAGTAGCATTTCCTTTAATCCAATATAAATTTAAATAATTGCATGATTTACTCATTGCTTTTCTCAGCATACCTTCTGAAAAATCCATACCTATTACCAAATTTTTTTCTAAAATTTTTTTTAGCATTAATGCAACAGAGCCTGTACCTGTACATAAATCAAGGATTTTCATGCCTGGCTTGATTTCTGCTTTATGAATAAACCATCTTCTCAACTTTTGAGATTTATCAGACGAATGAAGTAATACAAAATAGTCATATATTTTGGAAAAAAGATCATAATAGATTTGCCTGGTCTGTTTCATAAATTCAATACTTTACCTATTGTTAAATGTTAAATTTAGTTCTTATATTAATAAGATATTTTGTCAATGTTAAAAAATCTATACTGCTCCCCTAAGGAATGGGACATGATATAAGTTTAGGAAAAATTATTTAGAGGAGGGGGAGCATGAAGAACAGGAAATTTGATCCAGAGACAAAAGTAGCCATTGTACTTGAGGGACTTAAGGGAAATATTACAGTAGCGGAACTGTGCAGGAAATACAAGATAAGCGAGACCATATATTACAGGTGGCGTGATAAGTTTTTAGAAGGGGGAAGGAAAGCCTTTATCTGTTCTGAAACTGACAGAGAAAAAGCACTTGAGAAGAGGATAGAA
>CAZMNC010000035.1:0-2206 GCA_964567535.1 uncultured Desulfobacterales bacterium
AAATATATTTGCTCAAAAGCCTGGATTTTTTATACATAAATTTTTGCATGTAATGTTTAAGCATATAAATATTGATAAAGGATTTTTAGATCAATTAAGAACAATGGCAAAAAGAGGTACTCTTATATATGTGACCAAATATCACTCTCATTTTGATTTTATAATATATCATTATTGTCTTCGCAGAGCTCGTTTACCCTATCCAAAACTTGGCTTTGATATAAATATGAGTTTATATCTGCCGCTCAGGGATCTTTTTAGTATTATAAGATCATATATAACCTATATTTTAAAAAATAGAAGGCTCCCGTCTCCCTATGAAACAGGATTTTACAAGGAGGCAATTCTTAACAAGGTTACAGGAATTATTCCTCTTATAAATCCAAGTAAGTTTTCTCACTACTTTATAGAAAACAAGAAAGAACCCTTGAATTATATTATAGAAATTCAAAGAGAGATTGATTCTCCCATATTTTTGATCCCTGTAACAATATTGTATAGATACAAACCGGAGAAAGCAGGATTGGGGATTTCAAGGATACTTTTTTCCCACAGAGATAAAGAAGGAATACTTGCCAAGATCGCTATATTTTTAAAACAACACCGTAAGGCCTTTATAGATATAGGGAACCCTATAAATCTCCAAGAATATCTCGATCAGAACAAAGGAGATCTCAGCCAAGTTTCTGCCCATATAAGGCAGGAACTTATGAATGCTATAGATATGCAAAAAAGAGCGGTGCTTGGACCTGTGATTAAGTCAAGACAACAAATAAAAGAGATGGTTCTAAGACATCAAAGTATAGATCAGACTATAAAAAATATGGCAAAAGGAGATAAGGAGAAGATAAGGCAACTTAGAAAGAGAGCAGAAGAATATTTTGAGGAAATTGCTTCTGATTATAGTATAACATATATTATTGTTTTTCACTCTTTATTAAGATGGTTTTGGAGAAGGAATTTTCAGGGAATCGATGTATCAGAAAAAGAATTTAGTGAGATAAGGAAATGGGCAAGAAAAGGATATCCTATTGTGTATGTTCCTTCTCATAAAAGTCATGTCGATTATCTGGTATTAAGCTATCTATTATTTGATCATCATATATATCCCCCAAGGATTGCTGCTGGAAAAAACTTAGCATTCTGGCCAATGGGATATATATTTAGAAAATGTGGTGCTTTTTTTGTAAGAAGGTCTTTTAGGGGAGCAAGGCTTTATACTTTGGTATTTGATCAGTATATAAAAGTATTACTTCAAGAGGGCTATCCAATAGAATTCTTTATAGAAGGAGGACGAAGTAGAAGCGGGAAGCTTGAACTCCCTAAAACAGGTTTTCTTTCTATGCTTATAAATGCTTGGAAAGAAGGGTATTGTAAGGATATCCTCTTTATCCCTGTATCCATAAACTATGACAGAGTAGTGGAAGAAAGTTCATATGTAAAAGAGGTGAAAGGCAGTGAAAAGGAACCAGAAAGCTTTAAACAAGTTATAAGGGCCCGGAATATCTTAAAAAAAAGATATGGTAGGATATATATTAGATTTTCATCTTGTATCTCATTGGAGGAATATCTGAATAACAAAAACATTTCCCATGAAAAACTGGCTTTGGATCTTGTAAGGTCTATAAATAGCGTGACTATAGTAACCCCTTTATCCTTTATTTCCATCGCTGTAATGACAAAGCATAGAATGGGTTTTTATTTCTAGGAATTGGCTACTACATGTAAAATGATCTTGGATTTTTTTAAGAATTGTGATGCTCCAATAGTATCCACTATTAGAGAGGATATGGAGTCTATTATTATGCAAAGTCTCTCTTTTCTTATTGATGAAGAGATATTAATAAAGATAGAAGAACAGGATCAAAGAGAGCCTTTTTATTGTTTAAATGAGAAAAAGGTATTTGAATTAAGTTATTACAAAAACAATATAATTCATTATTTTATTCCTTATAGTTTTGTCGCTGTGTCTCTTCTGGCTTATTCCGATGAAACGATTAATATAAAGACTTTAAAAAAAGATTATCTATTACTAAAAGATATTTTTAAATATGAATTTATATATGATTCTAATTTAGATGAGGAGATTGAAAAGGTTATAAGATATTTTCATGCTAGAAGATTCATAGTTTTGGAAAAGGATGCTATCAGACTTACCAGACTAGGCACGAAGAATCTTACCCTATGGAGTGAGCTTATAAGAACA
>CAZMNC010000036.1:0-13891 GCA_964567535.1 uncultured Desulfobacterales bacterium
ATTTCTCTTATTGCTGGTTCTATTTCTGTTTTTATTTTTTCTAATTCTTTTAAGTTATATAATGGCTTTTTATCAAATATAAAACTTTTTACCTGTCTTTGCACTATAAGATCTAAGTATCTTCTTAATGGAGATGTTGCATGAGTATACATATCAAGTCCTAATGCAGAATGAGGTGCTGGTGCAGTACTTATGGTCATAGGGCCTAATCTTCTTATTTGTTGGAATATATAAAAAAGTTTATTAATTCCTTCTTCTCTTGGTATTATTTCCACAGGTCTTTCTTGGGTTCTAAATAATATAGGAATATTATTTTTTCTGCACCATTTTGCTATTAACCAGTTATAAAGAATCATAAATTCTGAGATTATAGTATGAGCAGGGGTATGTTGAGATATTAGTTTTATTGATATATTAAAAGAATTCCTATGATCAACTTTAATTTTGACTTCAGGAAGAGATATATCAAGTCCTCCATGACGAGTTCGTTTATATTTAAATATATTAGCCAGTTTATACAGTTCATCAAATATTTTGTTTCTACCAATTTCCTTATCTACCATATCATATGTAAGCTGATTCTTAACTTTTATAATACTTGGAATAAATCTATAATTTATAATTTCTCCTTTTTGGTTTATCTTTATAAAAAGAGAGAGTGCTAATCTGTCTTTTCCTTTTTTGAGACTCAAAAAATCATAAGATAATTCAGGAGGAAGCATAGGAATTTGCTGTCTGGGCAGATAACATGAGGCACCCCTACTTTTTGCTTCTCGATCTATTAAACTGTCAGGTGCTATCCATTCTGACACATCAGCGATATGTATTCCTAAGATAGTTTCTCCATTATGAGATTCTATACTTAATGCATCATCAAAATCCTTGGTATCCTCTCCATCAATAGTAAATATATTTAAATGTCGAAGGTCTTGTCTGTTTCCTATTATTATAGATTTATTTTTTAATCTTTTAAGTTCGTCTCTTATCTTTGAACTAAAAAAAATAGGTATATTTTTTTTTATTAATTCTATATTTTCGTCTTCATCCCATACTCCAATCTTTACAAGAATGTCTTTAATAATAAATGGATCTGAAATTCCGGCTTTTAACAATAGTTCTGAACCAATATCATAATTAGGAGCATCCTCTCTAAATAGGAAAATATCCATTAATATCTTTATTATATAATCTCCAAAATCTGGTATTTTTACATGTGATTTTCCATTTAATATATCTCTAATCCATTTGCTTCCTAATTCTATTCTCTCTCTTTTTATTTGTTCTTCTTGCCTTTGCTTTATAATTTGATCTATTTTTTCTTCAGAATTGGGCGTAAAACAAGCATTTTTGAATCTAAAATATATCTTATCTTCAAAAAGGGCTCTTATTAATGCCGAAACATGTGTATCTGTTATATTATTCCCAAATACAAGCTGAGCAAGTTCTTCATTGTTAAATAATTCATTCTCATCTTTAACTAATTCCCATAATTCTCTTATGTTTACATGTTTTTTTAATTCCTCTCTTTCTTTTTCTATTTTTCGTAGGTATGCTATAAGTTGTTCTTTTGATTTTGATATATCCAAAATTTTATTACCTATTAATACTACCCTATTAAAAGATATATTAACTTCTTTGCTATTACTGGTTATTAAATGCAGTTTGTTAGCCTTTTTATTAATACAAATGGCACATACAAACCTTCCGCCTTCTATATATTCCACTACTTTTCCTTCAATCTTCCCAGTATGCATGGCTTAATCTCATACCAAAAAAAAACTTTTTTTACTATTTTAAATCCTAATCTTTACTCATGAAAGAGTTATTAAAAAATATTTTCTATACAAATAAAAAATCTTGACAAGAACGAACGTTCGGGTTATAGCAAAAAGTGCTTGACAAGAACGAACGTTCGGGTTATACAAACCTTATTTGAAAGGGGGTGATATAATATTTTAACTGTTTGATTTGTTACCTGAAGTAGGTCACAAATTTTAGTAACAATTTCATTCTTAGGGAGGAGACAGATGAGTAGTATAGAGAAATTAAAAGAAGTTACTAATGTTATTGAAAGCGATGATGAAAGGGCCAAATTTGAGAAGGATTTTAGTCTTGTTCCCCCACAAAAACCTGATGCAGTAGTAAAACCAAAGACAAGGGATGAGGTAGCAGAAATAGTTATTGCATGTAATGACAATAATATTCCTATTTTTCCTGCCAGTTCCAAGGTCCATTTTAATGGTGGAACAATTCCAAGAGCCAGTAAAACAATGCCAAGGCCAGTGGGTATTGTAATGGATCTTTCTGGGATGAATTCTATTGAAAGATTAAATGAAGATGATATGTGGGGGTATTTAGAAGTAGGGGTTACTTGGGAAGATTATGCTAATGCATTAAAAGAGAAGGGTTATAGGACTACTATGCCCTTGCTTCCCCATGCAGAAAGATCAGTAATAATGGACTGGATAGAAAGAGAACAGTCTACTATACCGATGTTTGAATATTCCGAACAAGTAGCTGGAATGTGGGTTGTTTGGGGGTTAGGTGAAAAATTTGCTACTGGTTCTGCATCATCTAATACTTTTGGGCAGCCGGGCAACTATGCAGCAGGAGTAAATCCTCAGGGTCCTGGAACAATAGACTTTTGGAGGCTCTTGCAGGGTTCTCAAGGAACGCTTGGTATTATTACAAAAGGTGTTGTTAAATTTGAGCGAATTCCAAAAATTGAAAAAACCTATTTTATGTCATCTGATAAATTGAAGAATCTTATAGATCCAATATATGATATATTGCATCGTCGTGTAGGGTATGAGCGTTTTATAGTTAATAATATGGTGCTTGCATCTATGTTAGCAGAAAGTGGAAATCAAATTTTAGACTTAAAAGACAAACTTCCTCCATATACCTTTATAATGATAGTAGGTGGTCTGCTTAGAAAGCCAGAAATGCATATAGGGTATCAGGAAGACTATTTGAACACTACTTTTAAAGAAAAATTTCCTAATGCAAACCTTGTGCAGAAATTAGAAGGTGCTCCAGGTTTGGAAGAAAGACTTCCTGAGATGCTTAAAAATCCTTGGCCTAAGGATAAAACCTATTGGAAGCATGCTCTCAAAGGAAATTGCCAGGAATTAGTTTTTATGACCACTCTCGAAAAAGCGCCATCTTTCTGTGAAGTAATAGCTCCAATAGCTGAAGAGATGGGCTATCCTTTAGATCAAATAGGCCATTATATACAGCCTGTAGAGGAAGGCAGAGCATGTCAGGTGACTTATAGTTTTTATTATTCTGATGATGAGAAAGATAAAATGCTGAATCTATATAAGGCTCTTATTCCTGCTGTATGGGAAGCCGGTGGTTTCTTTAATAGACCATATGAATATATAGCTCAGTACGTATATCCAAAAGCACCTGATTATACATCTTATTTAATGAGAGTGAAGAAGCTTTTTGATCCAAACATGATACTTAGTCCAGGAAAACTTTGCTTCTGGGTATAAATAAATTAATTTAAGGAGGTCAATGATGTCTTTCAAACTGGATCTTAACTTAGAGAATTACTTTTGGGAATCCCGTTGTTGTATGGGATGTGCCATGTGTAAATATGGAGACTGGATATATGTCCCCGCAGATCATGAATTTTCTTTTATATGCCCTGAATGGCAGTGGGGCAAGTTTGATAACTGGGGGGCAACTGGAAGGACAAGATTAATAAATGCTCTTCTTGTTGGTGACTTGGATTGGTCAGAGCCTTTAATTCATGAGGCAGCATTCCGTTGTTTTAGTTGTGGTGGTTGTGATGTAGCGTGTAAGCGTAATCTGGATTTAGAGATTCTTCTTATGAATCAGTCTTTGAAAGTGGCTCTTGTAGATCATGGTTATGCAAGGCCTGAGCATCAATCAGTTATAAAACGTATAGAAAGAACAGGTAATTATTATGGTATGAACCAAAAAGATAGAAAAGGTTGGATTACTGATGATATAAAAATAGAAGACAAAGCAGATGTGCTTTTCTTTGTGGGATGTTGGGCATCTTTTGTTCATCAAGAGGTTGCTCAAGCAACTGCCAGAATTCTGAATAAGGCTGGGGTTCCTTTTATGCTTTTAGAGGAAGAGACATGTTGTGGAAGTCTTATGTATGAAACTGGTCATATAAATCAATTCAGAGGGGCAGCAAGGTTTACTTTAAAGAAAATAAAAGATACAGGAGCAAAAACTGTTGTGTGTGCATGTGGTTATTGCTACAAGACCTTAAAGGTAGAGTATCCAAAGGTGCTGGATATGGCCACTGCAGATTTGGGTTTTGAGGTGCTTCATATATCAGAATTTGCTGACAAACTTGTAAAGGATGGCAAGCTTTCTCCTAAAGAAAAACTTAATATGAAAGTGACTTATCATGATGCGTGCAGTGTAGGTAGATTAAGTGAACCATGGATTCCATGGGAAGGCGTAAGAGATGCTGATGATTGGGGTAAGCTAAAGCCAAGGAGAGAATTTAGAAGAGGAACTTTTGGATGCTATGAGCCACCCAGAAATCTCATCAAGGCTATTCCAGGAGTAGAATTAGTAGAAATGCACAGGCATCATCATAATGCATTCCATTCAGGCGAGGGCGGAGGTGTTATAGAGGCATATCCTGATACTGCAAACTTTGCAGCCGATATGAGGGTAAAAGAGGCTGGTGTGTTTGGTGCAGAGGCCATAGTAACACCAGACGTGCATAGTATGCATATGTTAAGGGAGGCCTTGGTAAGGGTCAATAATAGTGTGCAAAAGGTTTATCATATTGCTGAACTTGTAGACCAAATCTATGGATAAAGGAGGTTACTATGTATAGTCCAGCAGAAATGCAACAAAGACTACAGCAATTAAGGACCCAGCCATATTGGTGGGATATGCCTGATGAGGCATATAAAGAATTAGAGGCCGTGGTTGGGCCTGACAAGATAAGTAGAGAAAAAGTTGTTAGACAAGCATATGTAGGGCGTGGGTATGCAAGAGAACTTATATGGTTTTCTGGCCAAGCATATCCTCCATGTTGTGTTATTCAGCCTGAAACTACGGAAGAAGTGGCAGAAATTGTAAAGATTTGTAATAAATATCATCTTCCTTTTAATCCTTGTTCTTCTCAGTGGGCATACAATGCCAATCCAAGGTTTAGGCCTGATCAGGTGCAAATAGATTTGCAGAGAATGCAGGGGCTGGAAATTGATAAGAAAAATCTTTATGGAAGAGTGCAGGCAGGGGTAAGATATGGTCATTTCTGTCAGGCATGTTTTGATAATGATTGCTATTTTATTAATACTGGTGGTGGTTCTGCATCTTGTGTGATTGCCAATCATACAGTTTGGGGATGTTCCCCATTTAATTATAGGATGGGGAATCCTGAACGTCGTGTTATGGCAGTAACATGGGTAACTCCAGAAGGAGATATTGTTAGAACAGGTGCATGGGCTGGAAGAGAAACAACTGCTGAAAATGGTTTTTGGGGAGATGGCCTGGGGCCTAACTTAAATGGTGTATGGCGTGGTCATATTGGTTGGTTTGGTGCAATGGGTATAGTTACAGAGATGACTATAAAAGTATTTCCATTTATAGAAAATGCAAAAGAAGCAATGGTTCCTGAAGGCTTGAGCCCTGAGTCTCACACTGCCTTTAAAACAGACAGGGTGCAATGGCAGAATATTAAGCTTCCTACAAGAAAAGCTTTGGAAGACTTTATGTATTCCTTTTCTTATACTCAGGTTGGTGCTGCAATAACAAAAGTTCCTGTATTTTGGAGAGTTATTGCTAAAGCAAAAGATAAGGAAGATTTTTGGGAAAGGTGGAGTGGGATTACAAAGGAAGATATAGATACCTTCCATATGGCAAGGGTGCTTCTTATTGGTTTTACCAATGAAAAACAGATGGAATATGAACGTGCTGTACTGCAAGAATTAGCAGAGGAGTTTAATGCGGAATTTACCAGAACAAAGCCTTCAGATGAGTCTTGGTTTAAGAATGCCGATACTGCTGGCATGTGGATGATGACTAACGGTTATTCTTCATGTGAGGCAGGTCAGGAATGTTTGAGATGTACATATGAAACTGGTAAAAAGCTTGGTGAGTTGTTATGGGAGAAATACACACCACCATTTATGGCAGAATATGGTGATCCGGGTTGGTTCCAGTCTAATGATTTTGGTCATTCCAGTTATTTGGAATTTTTGGTTTACATGAATGTTGATTATTGTGATCCTTTGTCACCTGCATATAAACCTGACTATGTCCAAAGTATGATAGGTTGGTATTTTGAAGAGACACCTGATATAGATGGTCAGACAGGATTCTTAGATTTCTTCCCTGCATCTTGTCATGGTATCCTATATCAAGGACCACTTTTTAGCGATTATCAGGTATGGGTAGATAGGTTTAAGGAAGAGTTTGATCCTCAAATACTTTCTAATCCGCCAGCACCTTATGACCCAGAGTGGATTACTGAGGCATTGCCACCATTTATGTTAAATAAATCAAGAAGATTTATGAGAACTATTAAGAGGGGCAAGTCAATGCTCCTTAAATAATTGACAAAAAGAGGGGGGATAACAAAGGCCCCCCTCTTTTTTTGTCTTTAAAAAATCCTATTTTTTTCCTTAAAATATAAGGTCATGAATAAACTAAGATCTATATTTTATCCTAAATCAATAGCTATTATAGGCGCTACTTCTGCACCTGGTAAAGCTGGGGGAAGGCGTACAGCCAGTCTTTTAGACGGAGGATTTGAGGGTAGGATATATCTTGTAAATCCCAAAAGGGATTATATATATGGAAGAAAGGTATATAAAAGACTTTCTGAAATAGAAGATAAGGTGGATTTGGTTTTAATAGTAGTTAACAAAAATTTTTTGATTGATGCGGTGTCAGATGCTGCTCAAAAAGGAGCTAAGGTCGCAGTAATTATTACCGCGGGCTTTAGTAATGCTACTGATGAAGGGCGATATTTAAATCAGAAAATTCTTAATATTGCCCAAAAAAGTGGTATGAGAATAATAGGTCCAAATTGTAGCGGAATATTCAATGCCTCAATAAAGATGAATCTTTTAGGTGTTCCGCCTATAAAAGCTGGGACACTTTCTGTTATATCTCAAAGTGGAAATATTATAGATTCTATTGTTCATTTTGCCAGATTAAGAAAAATAGGCTTTAGCAAGATAATAAGCATAGGAAATGCTATTGATTTGGATATCCATGAATATCTTGAATTTTTGGGTGATGATTCTGATACGAAAGCGATTCTTACATATATTGAAGGAATTAGAGATGGTTCAAGGCTTGTTAAGATAGCAAGGACTATTACTAAAAAGAAACCAGTTATTGCGATTAAGGTGGGAAGGACTAAAGCGGGTTCAAGGGCTGCCCATTCTCATACTGGTTCAATGACAGGTGACGATTTTATATGCGATGAAGCATTTAAACAAGCAGGGATTATAAGAGTTAATTCCATAGATGAAATGTTTGATATTGCCTCTGTTTTTGATACAGATATTCCTCTTCCAAGAGGTAGAGGGGTTGCAATAATGTCTGAAGGCGGTGGAGATAATGCTATAGCAGCCGATAATATAGAATTATTTGGTTTAAAAGTTCCTATTTTATCAGATAAGACACAAAAAAAATTAGAACCTTTTTTAATGAAAGGTGTAGGTATTTCTAATCCTGTCGATTATGGAGGAAGGGCTGAAGAAGCTCCTGATGAAATAATTCCTTCGTGTTGTAAAGCATGTTTGGAAGATGATGTTGTAGATATAGTTTTAATAACAGGTTTTTTTGGAGGATATAGAGAAATAATTGGCAGCTATACTGAAAGGCTTGAAGAAAATACTGCTTATGCATTAAGTAGGCTTTTAAAAGAATATAAAAAACCGATAATTGTTAATACAAGTTTTGCAAGAGAGCATATAAAGGCTTTGGATATTTTGAGAAAAAATGGTATCCCTGTAATTGAATCTTCTATAAGGGTGGCGCATTGTATTTATGCATTAGTTAAACATGCAGAAATAAGGCAAAAGGATATAAATTATTTATGTCTTCCTACTGTAAGAAGTCGGCAAGGTGAAAATATTATTAACAGGGTTTATAAAAAGGGATATCATTCTCTTCTTGAAACAGAGGCAAGGGATTTCTTAAAGACATGTGGTATTCCTATGATTCCTGATCATTTTGCTGAAAATTTAGACGAAGCTTTATTTGGTGCTGAAAAGATAGGTTATCCAGTTGCTATGAAGATAGTTAGCAGAGATATACATCATAAATATGATGTGAATGGAGTTAAGTTAGGTATAACTGACAGTTCTGATTTAACGAAGGCATTTAATGAAATAATGGATAATGTGAAAAAAATTACCAATAATATTGAGGGGGTTTTGATTTTACCTATGGTTCCTCCTCCAGGGAAGGTTGAATGTCTTGCATCAATAATAAGAGATCAAAATTTTGGTACAGTAATTAGTTTCGGGCTGGGGGGAGTATTTACAGAGGTATTTAAAGATATTTCTGTTAGAGTGCTTCCTGTAACTGAAAGAGACGTTGAAGATATGATAAAAGAGATAAAGGCATATCCTATACTAAAGGGTATTCGTGGTAAAAAACCCAAAGATATAAAGGCTATAAAGGATTTAATTATAAAACTCGCAAAAATTGCAGAAGATTATCCAGAGATATCTGAAATAGAATTAAATCCATTTATGGTACATGAAAAGGGTATCTCTATTGTAGATACTTTAATAACCCTTAAAGGGGAAATAGATGTTTGAAACAATTAAATATGAGTATATGGACCAAATAGGTATTATAAAATTTAATAGACCCCATGTTTTAAATGCTATGAATAAAATTATGTGGGAGGAAATAGATAAAATTTTACATATAGCAGAAAGGGATATAAAAATAAAAGTTCTTATTTTTACAGGAGAAGGTAGGGCATTTTCTACTGGTGCTGATTTAAAAGAATCTCCTAAAAGGACAAAAGAAGAATACAGGTCATATCTTGAAAAATTACAAGATATATCTTTAAAAATTATTGATTTTCCTAAGCCTACTATAGCAGTAATAAATGGCTATGCCTTGGGTTCTGGTTATGAGCTTGCTCTTGCATGTGACATAAGAATTGCTGCTGAGGATGCAATTATAGGGTCTCCTGAGGCAAAGGTGGCTTCATCAGTAACCGGTGGGGCTACCCGATTATTAGTAGACCTTATAGGTCCAGCAAAGGCAAAGGAACTGATTTTTACGTCTAAATATATAAATGGTAAGGAGGCTGAAAATATAGGCTTGGTGAATAAGGCTGTAAGGCCCGAATATTTGATGAGTGAGGCTATTTTATTAGCTAAAAAAATTGCTTCTAACTCTTACCTTTCTATTAAATTAATAAAAAGATTGCTCAATATAGCCAAAGAGACCAGTATAAAATCTATTATGGCATATGAAGTAGAGGCATGTTTGGATGCTGTATTCTCTGAAGAAAGGATAGATAGGATAAAAGCCTTTGAGCAGAGAAAGAAAGGAGGAGATTAATGAAAGTAGATTATATTAGCAGCATAGAAAAGGTAGGAGGTCTTAGTAAAGAAGAAAAGACAAAATTAAAAAAGGTTACAGAAAAATTTGCATTTAGAGCTAATACCTATTATCTAAATCTTATAGATTGGGATGATCCTGGTGATCCTATAAGGAGGATTGTTATACCAAGTGAAGATGAACTTGAAGAATGGGGAAATTTAGATCCATCAGATGAAAAGAGATATACGGTTGCACCTGGAGTAGAGCATAAATACAAGGATACTGCTTTGATCCTTTTTAATAATTTGTGTGGTTGTTATTGTAGATTTTGTTTTAGAAAGCGGCTTTTTATTAGAGGCAATAAAGAAATTATAAGAAATCCTGGGCCTGCTTTAGAATATATAAAAGCACATCCTGAAATAGATAATGTTTTGATCTCAGGAGGTGATCCATTACTGCTATCTGATAGAAGATTGGAGGAGATATTATCAGGTTTGAGAAATATAGATCATGTGAAGATTATACGGATAGGAACAAAAATGCCTGCATACAATCCTTTTCGTATTATCAATGATGATAAACTGGTAAGACTTATAGAAGCTTTCACCTATAAAGACAAACGTATATATATCATGGTTCATTTTAATCATGAAAAAGAAATTACACCTCAGGCAATCCAAGCAATAGATAGACTTATAAATGCTGGAGCTATACTCTGCAATCAGACTCCATTGATTAAAGGAGTAAATGATAATCCAAAGATACTTGCAAACTTGTTAAATAAATTATCATTTATAGGGGCAACTCCATATTATATATTTCAGTCGAGGCCTACAATTGGGAATAAAACCTATGCTGTTCCTTTAGAAGAGGGATATAGAATTTTTGAAGAAGCTAAAATGTCTTTATCAGGCTTGGCTAAAAGGGCAAAATTTGTTATGTCACATGCTACAGGTAAGATTGAGATTTTAGGGATTGACAATAGCTTTGTTTATATGAAATATCATAGAACACCAGATCTAAAAGTGGCCGAGGTTATGAAGTTTGAAAGAAACCCTGAGGGATACTGGCTTGAAGATTTTAAGCCTGTATCTCCCTAATTAAAAATAACAAGGAGGGATGACAATGGATATTATGGATGTAAAAAAAGTGGGTGTATTAGGAGCTGGTTCAATGGGCAGTGGAATTGCCCAACTTTTTGCACAGAATGGATTTGAAGTGATTATGAGGGATATAAAACAGGAATTTATAGACAGAGGGATGAAAGCAATAGATGGTACCCTTTCAAGACTTGTGCAAAAGGGTAAAATGAGTGACGATGACAAGTCTGCAATAATAGGCAGGATAAAGGGAACAACAGAGATGTCAGAAATGAAAGATGTGGACTTTGTTATAGAAGCTGTTATAGAAGATATGAATCTAAAAAAAGAGGTCTTTAAAGAACTGGATGAGTTGACCAGAGATGAGGTTGTACTTGCTACAAATACCTCTTCTCTTTCTATAACAGAGATTGCTGCGGCTACAAAGAGGCCTGATAAAATAGTAGGAATGCATTTTTTTAACCCTGCTCCTGTAATGAGACTTGTGGAAGTAATTAAAGGGCATCTTACCAGTGATGAATCTGCCCAATTTGTTAGGGAGTTAGCTGAAAAGAAACTTGGTAAGGTTACAGTATTAGTAAAAAAAGATGTGGCAGGATTTATAGTAAATCGCCTAATGGTTCCTCAATTAATGGAGGCAATAAAAATCTATGATGAAGGGATAGCCAGTATTGAAGATATAGACAAGGCAGTAAAATTTGGTCTTAATCATCCTATGGGTCCATTTGAACTTATGGATTTTACAGGGATAGATATTAGTTATTATGTTAATGAAGTTTTCAAAAAAGAGCTCCCTTCAGAATTAAAACATACAACTCCTCAGTCTCTTAAAGCTATGGTAAGAGCTGGTAGACTTGGCCGTAAGACTGGAGCTGGTTGGTATGATTACGGCAAAAAATAATCAGGAGGTAAATTAATATGGAAGAATTTCAGGATATTATATTTGATAAGACAGATGGGCTTGTAACTATAACTATAAATAGGCCTCCTATGAATCCTATGAGATACAGAACATATGCAGAATTTCATAAAGCAGTAGATCTTATAAATGCAGATGATGAGGTAAGAGCAGTTATTATTACTGGAGCAGGAGATAAAGCATTTAGCGCTGGTGGAGATGTGAAGGCATTTTATGAATTAGGAGACTCTGTGGATAATGTTAGAGAGTATGTTAATAATGCCAGTACCGCATTAAGAAGAATAAAGGATTTAGAAATTCCTGTGATTGCGGCAGTTAATGGGCTTGCTATGGGTGGTGGAATTGAGCTGATGTGTGTATGTGATTTTAGAATTGCTTCTGAAAAGTCAATCTTTGGACAGGCTGAAATAAATATAGGACTTATTCCAGGAACGGGTGGTACAATAGAACTTCCATATATTGTAGGCTGGGCAAAGGCAAAAGAAATGGTAATGCTTGGCAGAAATTATTCGGCAAAAGAAGCATTAAATATGGGGTTGGTTATGAAATTAGTACCTCCAGACAAGGTTATGGACGAAGCAAAGATACTTGCAAAAGAACTTATGTCTAAACCCAAGACTGCTTTAAAATTGGCAAAACATATGATGAATACAGGTATAAATTTAGACCTTATGAGTGCCAGGAGAATGGAGATAGAATTTTTTAACCTTGCATATATGACAAAAGATGCAAAGGAGGGTTTGCGTTCTATAATAGAAAAGAGGAAACCAGAATACAAAGGGGAAGAGCTTGTGCCTTCGGTAAAAGAAGGTATGGAATTTAAACGTAGTTGATTGCGGAGGGGCAGTTTTTCTGCCCCTTTTACCAAGGGGAGGCAGTATAAATGGTGTTGAGGGCTATGGATGATAATACGAAGGAGATGCTTCTCTCAAAGGCGATTGATCTCTTTTATAAAAAGGGATATGCTGGTGCATCTGTTAGAGAAATAGTAAAATCAGTAAAAGTAAGCAATTCTATTCTTTATCACTATTTTAAGGATAAAAATGAGCTTTTGTACGTAATAATAGAAAGAATAGGTAGAGAATTAATAGAATCTCTTAGGTCTATCCAAAATACTTATAGCGATCCTGTAGAAGCATTATCCAGAATGATAATTACTCAAGTTAGTATAGTAAAAGAGAAAAAAAAGGAGGTGAAAATTTTTTTAGAGGAGCAGTACCAGTTAAATGAGATCTATAAAAAGAGGATATTAAAACAACACAAAGAAATATATAGTATATATAAAAGGCAGCTTGAACTTCTTGAGAAAGAGGGCCGTTTGAGGGATGTAAATAAAGCGGTTGCGAATTTTGCTATCCATGCAATGATGAATTGGTCTTATAGATGGTATAAAGAAGGTGGTTCTCTTTCTATAGAAGATGTGGCTAATGCAATTACTGATATTTTTTTTTATGGGATATTGAAAAGATAGAAAAATTTTGTTATTGACAAGAACGAACGTTCGAGTTTATAGTTTATCATCAAAAAAAGGAGTAGAGAGCCATGAAAGGAATAGGTGAATGGTTTAGAAGTCACGCTCTGCTTTTGTTTGTTATCTCAACAATTGTTATTTTAGGTGCAGGGGTAGGTTTTGTGTACTATACTCAATACGCTGTTAAGAAGAAGGTAGTAATTAAGGTTAAACGTAGGTATTTTCATCATGATCTTTTAGCTGTTGATAATGGAGATGTAAACAACATATGGGCGGTTGGCTACAGAGGTATTATTTTGCATTCTAATGACATTGGACTTACTTGGAAAAGACAGCATTCTCATACAAGGGCTACTTTAGCAGATGTAGATTTTATTGATGCAAAAACTGGATGGGCAGTAGGACAGTGGGGGACAATTCTTTATACAGAAGATGGAGGTAAACATTGGGTAAAACAAAATCCTCCTAAGGATATAGATCCTATGGCCTACCTGTGCTCTGTGGAATTTTTAAATAAAAAAGAGGGATGGATTTGCGGAAGCTCAGCCACACTATTGCATACTAAAGATGGTGGTAAAACTTGGGAACTAATAGATATGAGTGATTACATTGATTGGACAAGTGAGCTTAATGATGTATTTTTTGTAGATGAAAAAGATGGTTGGCTTGTGGGAGAGCAGGGTATTTGTTTGCATACCACAGATGGAGGAGAAAATTGGGATACTGTTGATTTAGGTATTGGTAAAAAGACATTATTTACAGTAAAATTCTTGTCTAAGAACAAAGGTTATATTGTAGGCACCTCAGGAATTATTTTATATACAAATGATGGTGGTAAAACCTGGACACCACCCAATTGGGCAGGGCTTC
>CAZMNC010000037.1:0-5230 GCA_964567535.1 uncultured Desulfobacterales bacterium
AAATTTTGTCATAGAAGATATTGGTCTTTATGTGGATTTCTCTAAAAATATTATCACTGAAAAGAGCTTAGACCTTCTTATAAAACTTGCAAATGCATGTGGCCTACATAAGGCAATAGAAGACATGTTCATAGGTAATAAAGTGAACGTAACAGAGAACAGACCAGCCCTTCATATCGCGCTTAGAAATAGGTCTAATAGTCCTATATATATAGATGGAAAGAATATTATGAAAGATGTTAATGCTGTATTAAACAAGATGATAAAATTTTCTGAGGGCATAAGGTCTGGAAAAATAAAAGGATTCACAGGGAAAAGGATAAAAAACATAATAAACATAGGAATAGGTGGTTCTGATTTAGGCCCATCATTTGTATGTGAAGCATTAAAATTTTATTCATATAGAGATATAAATGTATTTTTTTTATCCAATGTAGATCCCAATCATATAACAGAAATTTTGAGAAATATTTCATGGGAAGAAACCCTATTTATTGTGGCATCAAAAACATTCACTACACTTGAAACAATGACCAACGCAGAAACTGCAAAAAAGTGGATCTTAGACAATGCAAAGGATGAAAAGGCTGTAAGGTATCACTTCGTAGCCACAACCTCTAATGAGGAAGCTGCCATAAGATTTGGTATAGATCCTGAAAATGTATTCCTTTTTTGGGACTGGGTTGGAGGAAGATATTCTTTGTGTTCTGCAATAGGGCTTCCTATTGTGATAGCAATAGGTCCAGAGAATTTTTTGGAGCTTTTGCAAGGATTCCATGAAATGGATAATCATTTTAGAAATACCCCATTTCATAAGAATATACCTGTGATACTTGGGCTTATAGGGATTTGGTATAATAATTTTTTTGGAGCAGAGAGCTATGCAATAATCCCTTATGACTATTATTTGAGAGATCTTCACTTACATTTGCAACAGTTAGATATGGAAAGTAATGGGAAGTGCGTGGATATGGATGGAAATAGAGTTACCTATCATACTGGGCCTGTTATATGGGGAGGAATGGGTACAAATGCACAACATGCTTTTTTTCAACTCCTTCATCAAGGAACAAGATTTGTCCCAATAGATTTTATAGGTTTTTTTAAGCCCTTAAATCCTATATCAAATCATCATGACAAACTAATATCTAATATGTTTGCGCAAGCAGAAGCTCTTGCTTTTGGGAAAGAAGAAGAATCTAATCCTTATAAAAAATTTTATGGCAACAGGCCATCTAATATTATAATGGCAGAAAAACTAACTCCTTCTTCCCTTGGAAAATTGATAGCACTCTACGAACATAAGGTTTTTACCCAAGCAGTGATATGGAATATAAATCCTTTTGATCAATGGGGAGTAGAAGTAGGAAAAAAAATGGCAAAAAATATCATAAATTAGTTTGAATTTTTAGATAATAGAAAATCACTTCATGATCCATCCACACAAAAACTTATTTTTAGATACCTAAAATATAAAACAAAAGAAAAAAATTAATCTTTTTGATACTTACGCATCTTTAATGCGGGTAATTTTAAATCAGGAGGATACTTCAGTTTTATTTCATCCTCGACTGTTTTGCCTCTTTCTATAAGTCTTTTATAATTACTTAATGCCCATAGTGGAAAATATTGCCTATATCCATGATACCTAAGATAAAAAACTTTTGGGAATCCTGTTCCTGTGTATTCTTTCTCTTCCCATCCCCCTTGCTCATTTTGATTATTTATAAGATATTGAATTCCTTTTTTTAGTGTTTCACTATTCATATCTCCTGCTGCAAGGAGTGCAAGAATTGCCCAAGCAGTTTGAGATGAGGTACTTACACCTTGTCCTGCTAATCTTGAGTCATTATATGTATAACAAGTTTCTCCCCAACCACCATCAGGATTTTGACATGATTTTATCCAATTTATGGATTTTTTTATCCAGTCCTTACTTTTGTCTTCACCTAAATGTCTTAACCCCATAAGAACAGACCATGTGCCATATATATAATTTACTCCCCATCTACCATACCATCCTCCAAATTGCTCTTGTTCTTTTTTTAAAAAAGATAATGCCTTTTTTATTGGAGGAAAATCTACAGAGAAACCAAGAAGTCCAAGCAATTCTATACATCTTCCTGTAAGATCAGAAGTAGGGGGATCAAGTAAAGCCCCATGATCTGCAAATGGGATATTATTAAGATATAAATAATTGTTATCTATATCAAATGCTCCCCAACCACCATCAGAACTTTGCATTCCTATAATCCAATTTACCCCTTTTTCTATATTAGTTTTATACTTATTCATTGCTCCTGCTTTTAGCAATGAAATTAATACCATAGAAGTATCATCTACATCAGGATACAAAGCATTTTCAAATTCAAATGCCCATCCTCCTGGCTCAAGATAAGGTGCATTTACTGTCCAATCTCCTTTAACATCTGTTATTTGTTGTTCTATAAGCCAATCTACAGCTTTTTTTATAATATTATCATCTTGTGGTATCCCTGCTTCTAATATAGTAGCTAATGCTAAACAAGTATCCCAAATAGGGGAATTACATGGTTGACAAAAGGCCTCTTCCCCCCTTATAAGAACAAGCTCATCCAACGCTTTAATTCCTCTTTTATAATCAGGATCATCCTCTGGATATCCTAAAACTTTTAATGCCATGACAGCATTTGCCATAGCAGGAAATATTGCACCAATTCCTCCTTCTCCTTTCATATGTTCTCTTGTCCATCTCTCAGCAAGTTCAACACTCTTGTTTCTTAGAGTTTTAGAAAAATAAGGATCAAAACGTCTTAATATCCTGTCCATTAAAATGAATATATTTTTTAATACATTTCCTGCTACAAATTCATCTAAATACTTAATATGATTAGGATCTTCCAGAAAAAGTTCTCTTACTCCTTCTTCTTTTTTTAATCTACAAACAGGCTTTTTTGCGTAAAGGATAAGAAGTGGAACAATCACTGTACGCGACCAATAAGATACTTTGCTTAAATGAAAAAAGAACCAACGGGGCAAAAGCATTATTTCG
Organism: uncultured Desulfobacterales bacterium; assembly: GCA_964567535.1. Taxonomy (GTDB): domain Bacteria; phylum Desulfobacterota; class DSM-4660; order Desulfatiglandales; family JALVZP01; genus CAZMNC01. The sequence goes on from CAZMNC010000037.1 coordinate 3,032, forward strand.
GCAGGCATATAAGGTATAGTATGCCAAGGAATTTGCCCAAAAAGGGCAAGAGTAGTTCTTGTAAATACATTTACCTTCGATGCTCCCCCCATTCTTAATATTTTTTCTCTTGCTTTTATCATATGAGAGGAGCCAGCATTTTCCCCTAATATCTTTAATGCAAAATACGCCTTTACAGAAGCGCTTATTTCAGAATCTCCACCTTCATATAAAGACCATCCTCCATCATCTAATTGTTTTCTAAGTATATAATGTTTAAATTTTTCTTTTATATCATGAGAAATTTCTCTCCCCAGAAATTTTTGTAACAATATATATTCACAAGGGATTGTGACATCTGCCTCCAAATCAAATACCCAGTATCCATCACTGCTTTGTAAAGATAAGATATAATCTAATGCCTTGGATATAGCATGGTCCAGTCCATTATGCTCCATATGCTTCCCCCTTTTATTTATGGATTTCTTATATAAAAAATTGACATTTATAGCAATTATGAAGCATAGTTAAATAAAAATAAAAGGAGAAGACTTATGAAATGGATATGTAAAATATTAATTTTTGCAATGTTCATTATGACATTTATGGATCTTGGAAATAATCTGTTTGCAGGAGAGCCTACCCAAGTAGTAAAAATTATGCTTAATGAAGTAATGAATATACAAACAGATCCACATCTTGCAAAATTTAGAAATAAAAGAAGGCTTGCCATAAAAAAGATAATACAACAAAATTTTGATTTAGATTTAATGCCGAAAAATGCCCTTGGTAAGTATTGGGATAAGTTAAATAAAAAAGACAAAAAGGAATTTAAAGAGGTATTTCAAGATTTATTTCAGGAATCATATACAAAAATGGTTCTTGATTTTTTAAGAAGAGAAAAAATTAAATATGAAGGAGAGAAAAAAAATGGCTCTGAAGTTATTGTAAAAACAAGGATTGTAAAAATGGAAGATGAAATCCCTGTAGATTATCATTTAAGAAAAGTAGGAAATAAATGGCTTGTATTTGATGTAGATATTGATGAGGTAAGTATTGTTGGAAATTATAGGAGATCATTTCTAAGAGTAATAAAAATGGCTTCTTTCAAAACTCTTATGAAGAAGATGAAAATGCAACAAAAAGCAATAAAAGAAAGTTATGCGGCTGAATCAGCAGGATAGTTTTTTTTAGACCAATAAGATGCTATCCATAATACAGCAGAAAATATATAAGAACCTATGGCAGTCATTATAAAAAACCAATTTATTTTGTTTACAAGTGCAAGTACTGCAATTAAATAGGCAAAATCTCTATTTGTAAGCAAAGACATAAATCTTATAAGAAAAGGAGATTTTTTGAGCTCTTCTTCATCTTTTTTTAATATACATTGATAGACTGAAATAGCACACAAGCCAAATCCTATTAATAATATCCCTATAAGATATAAATAAATCTGATCATTTGTTTTTTTGTAAAGCCCATATCCTATACCAATAAATATAGCTATATGTACTATATTATCTGTAATGATATCTAAATAATGACCAAAAGAGGATTCTTTAAGTTTAAGCCTTGCCAATTCTCCATCCATTCCATCTACTATTACACAAAAAAGAAATAAGAACGCGCCAATTAATTGAGTCCAATAGTATGGTAATGAAAGAAAAAAGGCGCCAAGTAGCCCTATACTCATGCCAATCAATGTTATTTGGTTAGGAGTTATCTTGGTGTTAACAAGTTTTTTTGTGAAAAACATTGAAATATTTCTATCAAAATGTCTTGCAATGAAACTATCTGTTTCTCTTTTTTGCAGCGAAAGAGAATTAATCAAGCTATCTTCAGCTTTCTTTATATCTTCTTGCTTACTTACAATCATAGGAAGTCCAGCCACACCTTCTAAGGCTTTCGCACAGTTCAAGATTTGTTCGTTGATTTCATTTCTCCAAAGCATCTTTACAACAAAAGGGAGTTCCTTTGCTGAAACCAAAAAAATAGGATTACTCTTTTGGTTTTTTAATATACAAGGAGGATTTAAGCATGTTTTTAAAAATGCTTTTAATAAAAACTTATCAATCACGTGGTTTGCTTTAAGTACCAACACAAAACCATTTTTGTTAATAAAATTATGAACTTGATCAATATTCGAGATAGGATAATATATAAAATGATCTTGTACCTTAGAGATAAATTTTTCATACATATTAGGTTCCCCTACTA
>CAZMNC010000038.1:0-6047 GCA_964567535.1 uncultured Desulfobacterales bacterium
AAGATGATCCTCACGCAGCACAGAGGGCCCGCAAATCTGTGGTTGCTCCCGTGCAAAGATCCGATTCCACAAAGACCAAGGCTCGGCGGAAACGTAGCAAAGTCAATCTTCCGGTGCACAGTTTCAGAACCCTACTCAAGGATCTGGCAACCATTTGCAAAAACCGTGTGCAACCCACAATACCTGGTGCACCACCATTTGATAAAATTACTGTGCCCACACCTGTCCAGAACAAAGCCCTCAAACTCCTTCGTGTGAGATTGTGATGTACCCGGTACGGCTAGATAGATTTTTAAATATAGACCGTAATTTCAATAGGTTATAATTTTCTCTATCAGGAACTTCGGTTTAACTGGCTTATGGTTAAGAGCTTAAAACTCCCACAGGGCAGATAATAAGTAGTTTCTTATGATTTATACAAAAAGATACATTAATACATTCCAGTTTCTATATAAAAAACAGAGATAAAAGATACACGGAATTTCTATAGGCCCTATAGTATTGCTATGAATGGATTGACTTCTAAGTCCTGATAAAAATAAATATGTTCTTTCTTTTCCTGTAATGCTTTTTGGAATTTTTTTATCAAAAGTGGGCCTGTTTACTAAGTGCTTTATTAATAAAAAAGGTGGTAAAATATGTGTATACCAAGTGCCAATATCAGAACCTGTTCAAAAAATTCCTTGATCTTTATGTTTGAATGAAAAAATGCTTAAAAGCCACAAGATAAACAACACAACCAGAGCTTACCAACATAGAAAGAGCTGTTTTTTTCTGACATTGTCTCATTCTTCATCTTAAAGTGACTTCCAAACTTCTGCTTCAGATTCCCAAAGAACTCTCTATCAAATATCTATTTTTGTAACATCTTGCACTTAATTTGTCATATATTTTCCTCAATGGATGCCTTATACCCCTCCTAAATGTCTTTTTAATCTTTAAGCTGCTAACGCCCCTCTTAATCTTTCATAATTTCTACATTGTCATAGCACTTAATTAGCTACTAAGACCTTTGTTTTAGTTTAAGCGAGTTTATGAAATTCAAGTTATTCAATAGCAGTTTTTGTCTAATCTGAGTATCTTTTACCTGAAGGTGCTGTAATAATAAATTTTTTACCTTTGAAATAATAGTTATGAAAGGTGATATATTGGTAAGTATAACACAAAGCTTACTGGCAATTTGGGAGTTATAAAAAGAGTTGGGTGAAAAATCATGAATATTTGATATAAAATAGAGAGTTATAATAGGGGCATTTGAATAAGCTTTGGGGCTTGCTTTAAAAAAATAGTTTCTTTCTTTCACAATGGTTTCCTTTGGAATTTTTTGAACAGGTTCCAGTAAATCTTCACTCTATTAAAATAATAATCTATAATATTCAAAAAAAATAAAGGGAGGGGCATAAAAGTTATGGCTTTTTTCAAAAGGACTATATCAGATAAGGATTTAGATTTTATAATAGAAACTGTTGCCCCTGATGTATCAGATAAAGCTAAGCTTAAAGAAATATTACAGGAAGATGCCGATTTTAGAGCTGAGTTTCTTGGAAATAAGAAAGTTTTTAATAGAGTCATAGGTGAGAAAGAGGCCTTTTTAAAAATATCTCCTTCACTTTTTTTTGAAATCCTGCTTAGAAAAGCTTTGAAAGACTTAAAAGGAAAAGGTTTTACTTGGGAAAAGGCTGATAGTTTGCAAATACCTATATTTGATTCTACAGAAGTGGTAGAATTTTTAGAAAACGAGGAACATATCGCATACTTAGCAGATATGCTTTCATCTTTTACCCGTATAGAAAACTATACGGTTTATATAAAAATAAGAGAAGGCATATGGAGAAAAGTCCAATTTAATGATATGGATATACAAAGCCTTAGCGTGTTTTGTGAAATGGTAGATGAGGATCGCCGTTTGGGAATATATAAAAGAATAGCAGATATATGTCTTTTTATACTTGGAGTGTTTCCAGATTGGGCTGAGAGAAATTATAGGTATCCTGTCTCAAAAGAGGTAAGACCTGGTATTTTTGGTCAACCAAAAATAAGTCCTGAAGAATATGAAAAAGAAGGTAAAAAATTTTATAGGCTTGCTGCAACTCATAAGTATGCTAAACATACTATATGGAAAGAAATATTTTGGGATTTTTACGAAAATTTTCAGAAGGCAAAAAAACCATTGAACTTTATTGCTGACAATTATCTTAGATATACACGCCAAAACATTTTTATGTAAGTTTGTTCTTTAATTCTTGGTGATATAATATTATTCTTATAAACAGGCCCTTTTATAGGGCCTATTTTGTAAGGAGATTTTTATGCCTGAAAAAATTGATAAACAAATAGAGACTATAAATGAAAAACTTATTCATCAAATAAAAGAATTTATAGAAAAAGGGAATGCCTTGGAATTGAAACATGTACTTGACAATATGAAACCTGCTGATGTTGCTGATTTAATAGAACATCTTAATAAAGACGAAAGGATGTTTATATTTAGACTACTTGAACCTGATGGAGCTGGAGAAGTGCTAATGGAAGTAGAACCTCCTATACAAGAAAGTATTATAGAAAATATGGATAATGAATCCCTTTCTGAGATTGTAGAAAAACTTGATTCAGATGATGCTGCTGATCTTGTTGGGTATCTACCTGAAGAAAGAGCAAAAAAAATCATAGAGTCTGTAGAAAAGGATGTTTCAGAGGAACTGAAAAAATTGCTTCCTTATCCAGAAGATACTGCTGGTGGAATAATGGCTCTCGAGTTTGTTGCGGTTAAAGCGGATGTTACTATAAAAGATGCAGTGGATGTGATAAGACAAAAAAAAGATGAAATAAAAAATTTATATCACATCTGGGTTACTGATAACGATGGTAAATTAGTAGGGGTTGTTTCTATTAAAGATTTGCTTATAGAAGCACCAGAAACAAAGATAAGAGAAATAATGAACAAAGATATTATATATGTAAATGTATATACTGATCAAGAAGAAGTAGCAAGACTATTTAAAAAATATGATTTAGTAAGTATACCTGTGGTTGATGAAAATAATAGGCTTGTCGGTCGCATAACATATGATGACATTATAGATGTAATAGAAGAAGAGGTAGATGAGGATATATCTATAATGGCAGGTATAATGGATCAAGAGATAGCAGAAAGCTCTCCATTAAAGATATCAAAAGCAAGACTTCCATGGCTTATTGTTTCATTTTTGGGAGAATTAGTATCTGCAATAGTAATCAACAGATTTGAGGCTTCTATTCAAAAAATTATTGCCCTCTCTTTTTTCTTTCCCATTATAATGGCCTTGGGCGGTGCTACAAGTCAGCAGGCTGCTATAATTGTTGTAAGAGGAATTGCTACAGGAGATATAAGTGTTTTAAGCTTAGGCAAAAGAATATTAGTAGAAATAAAATCATCCTTAATAATAGGAATTATATTGGGATTAATGTTAGGATTAGTAGTATCTTTATGGCTTACAAATTGGCATCTTGGTGCTGTTGTTGCATTTGCTTTAATACTTGTAATAATTAATGCAGGTTTTATAGGCTCTGCTGTTCCAGTTGTGTTATATAAGCTAAATATAGATCCTGCTTTTGCAACAGGACCATTTGTAGCTACTACTAATGACATATTAGGATTGCTCGTATATCTTAGTCTTGTAACATGGTTTTTAAGAGCCACAACTATATAAGGTGAAACCAAGGTTATATACGCTGCCATTTTTACTTATCTCTACAGCTAATCTTTTCAATGTAGCAAGCTTTGGTTTTTTTTATATATTTCCATTATTTATTACATCATGTCATGGCACAAAATCAGATATTGGCATAATAATGGGAGCCACTGCATTTTCATCTGTATTTTGTCGCCCATGGATATCCGAGATGGTGGACAGATTAGGCAGGAAGAAAAGCTATACCATTGGTTGTATCATTATGACTATACTACCTGTCTTTTACTTGTTTTTTCATGGGGATATAAAAAGTATTTATATGCCTTTAATAATAATAAGGCTTGTATATGGTGTTGGTCTTGCTATATGTTTTACAGCTGTATTTACATATATAGCTGATATAACACCTAAGGAAAGACTTAATGAAGGCATTGGAATGTTTGGTGCAACAGGACTCTTAGGTCTTGCTATTGGTCCTGTTTTAGCAGAAATTATTGTAAAAAATTGGGGCTTTAACCTATTTTTCACAGGAGCAAGCATAATTGCAGGTATAGGTTTTGTGTTAGAGATATTTTTACCAGAATCTTATTCTGCCAAACAAAAAATTCTGAACGAAATATCTTTTCTTTCATTATTAAGGGTAAAAAAAATATTCTTAATATCTTTAATAGCCCTATGTTTTGGTATAGGACTTGCTGCTACAGGAAATTTTGTTTCACCTTTTATGCAACAAAGAGGAATCAATTTTATCTCAGCATATTATATTTCCTATTCTAGTGCCGCTATACTTACAAGGTTACTTGGAGGTAGATTAGCAGATACCTTAGGTGAAGAAAAAATTATTCCTTATGGATTAATAATATTTGCATTTGGACTTATTATCATAATCTTTGCCAAAAATGAACTACTTTTATGTACTTCTGGGCTAATATCAGGATGTGGTCATGGTCTGCTTTTTCCATGTTTAAATTCTCTTATTATAAAGGATAAATCCATTTCTATAAGGGGAAAACTTACAGGCCTTTTTACGGGATCTATTGATACTGGTGGATTCATGGGTTCAATTATCCTTGGATATATTGGGGATTTGTTTGGTTTTAAAATACTATTTTTTTCATCTGCTCTTATAATATTGCCTTGGTTTATAGTATTCAAAGTTTCTTATAAATACCAATGCGGCTCAAAGGAAATCTGTTTATGAATTCAAAACCAGTAAAATGGATACTATTTTTTCCTAAACCATAAATAATAAATATTGATCCTTTTTTGCCTTTCTTTCTTATAATCTCAGCAAATTCCTCGCACATCATTAAATATGTATAAAATATATCAAAATCTTCAATCCCAAATCCTGTAGTATCTCTTATCTTTTCATAAAGTGAGCAATCAAATACATCCCCATTAAATAAATAGATATTATTGCGAGGCAATAAAAGTTCTTCTGTAGTAAGAATAGGTATAAGTTGTTTTAATAGGATCTTATATTCATCAAGAGACCAATCATCCAATTCTATTCCAATAGATGCCTTTGTTATATAACTGAAAAACAGGTTAACTCTACCATCTGCACATCCAATATCCAAAAATACAGATTTTTCAGGAACTATTATTCCTGTATTTAACATAACATCCAGACAGTTGTACAAATCCATTAAATCAGAAGACCTCCTAAAACCAAACCTGCCATTCTCTCCCACCTTTCTTAAATCATAAAATTGGGCAATTCTATAAAGTGTTTTTTTTATTAATTTCATATCAAGATAGAATCTTTAAAAGATATTCACGCAGATAAAAAACGCTATTTATCATTTCTCCTTCTATTTGTCTCAGTACAAATAATTGTTTCTTAGATATTTCTTGTTCGAGCTTTTTGCAAATGTAATTTATACACAAAACATGAGGAACTTTTAATATACATCCTCTTTCTCCTAAGAAAAAACAGCTATCTGGTTTATATCTTTGAATTGGTAAATTACAACCCAAAAGTATATTTATTAACAGCATCCATTGATCATATATATTTTCTATTCCTTTTCCACAACAAGATCCTCCCATTTCTTCCTCACATATTTTGCATGCTTCAGCAATTCCTGACTTTACAAGTTGTTTCTCTCTTTTTGTTATGTATTTATGAAGTTGAGATAACCAATATGTTACAGTATCATCTTTTAGAATTTTAGGTTTATATCCAATATACATTTCCTGAGCTATTGATATTTTATGTTGGATAGTAATAAACATTTACAATAGATAATAAGATAATAATAAAGTGTAATCCATATCTTGGACCAAAAATTAGCAATTTTTAATTTACCCTGCAACCTTCTCATAGTATACCTCATCTGGGGTTATATAATCTAAGTTTTAATGATACCT
>CAZMNC010000039.1:0-23181 GCA_964567535.1 uncultured Desulfobacterales bacterium
ATTAAAACTTTATAGATCATTTAAATTCGATAGAGCATTAAAATATTTTGAGATATTAGTCAATGATTACAACGACAAAACATCTTCTGTTTTTGTGGTTAGGTGCCAAGAGTTATTAGATAATCCCCCTTTAAAAGATTGGGATGGTGTATATATTGCAGAAACAAAGTGATGTCGGTAAAAATAAGTTTAATAAAAGAGAAAGGTGTATAAGAAATACATTTGATGTTTTAATTAAAAGAGGGATTTCATATATATTATGAATTTTATTAATGAAAAATTAGTTTTTATTGAGTCTGAACCTGGAATAATGTTAGAGGCATTGATTGGCACAAATTCTGGTAATAGAGCAGTATTGCTTGCTCATCCTCATCCTTTATATGGGGGCAATATGTATAACAATGTAGTTGAATCTATGATGGAGGCATATTTTACAAAAGGATATACAACTATTAGATTTAATTTTAGAGGGGTAGGCCAGAGTAGTGGCTTCTATGATAATGGAGTAGGTGAAAGGCATGATTTGAAATCAGTATTTAATTACATTATTCGTATGGGAAAAAGTGAAGTTGCTATGGCTGGATATTCCTTTGGAGCATGGATTATTGCTTCATGTCTTAATGAATTAGATAAAGTAGATCATGTTACAATGGTTTCACCACCTGTATCAGTAATGGACTTTTCATTTATCAAATATGATTCTCGTATAAAGCTTATTATTACAGGCTCTCAAGATGAAATAGCACCTATGGATTTAATAGAAACATTAGCTAAGAAATGGAATTCCAATGTAAAAATTGAGGTTATAGAAGGTGCGGATCACTTTTATTGGGGTATTACTAGCATAAAAGATATCATCCAAAATTTTCTGGAGAAAGAATATGGTCTATGATATGCCACTAAGAATGAGAAACAAGATACAGAAATATGATTGGGGGTCTAAAACAGCAATTCCTTCTATTTTGAATTTATCAATTTTTAATAATAAACCAATGGCAGAGTTATGGATGGGGGCTCATCAAAAAGCCCCATCTGAAGTTCAAGTTAATGGTAAATGGATATATCTTGATAAGCTTATAACTAAAGACCCTATATCCATACTGGGTAAAAGAGTAGTGGATAAATTTTCTAAAGAGCTTCCTTTTTTATTTAAAATAATTGCTGCAGAAAAGCCTCTATCCGTTCAAGTGCATCCAAACAAAGAGCAAGCAGAGATTGGATTTGAAAAGGAAAGTAAACTTGGAATTCCATTAGATGCTCCTAATAGGAATTATAAAGATAAGAATCACAAACCAGAAATACTATGTGCTGTTACACGATTTGAGGCCTTAAAAGGTTTTAGAGATATTGAGGAAATAATTTTATTATTAAGCAATGTAGTTCCTTCTGTTTTAAAGAATGATTTTGATGTATTTAAAAGGAAATCTGATTCTCAGGGATTAAAAGAATTTTATAAAAGCATAATGAATATGGATCCTCAAAAAAAGATTATAGCAATAGAAGAACTTATCAAGAATGTTCAGGGATATGTGGATAAAGATCCTGTATATTCTCTTATATTAAGACTTAATAAGATTTTTCCAGGAGATATAGGTATATTTTCTGCTTTACTTTTGAATAGAGTAGTGATTGGAGCAGGTGAGGCTATTTATATTCCAACTGGAGAACTCCATGCATATATAGAAGGTGTAGGAATAGAATTAATGGCAAATTCTGATAATGTGTTAAGAGGAGGGCTTACCACTAAATATGTAGACATAGAAGAACTTTTAAATATTGTTAATTTTGATTATGGGCCTGCACAAATAATTACTCCTATAAATGGCAAATATTGTGAATTTATCTATCCTACACCTGTAGAGGAATTTGTTTTATCTGTTATAAAATTAAAAAATGGAGAAACTTTTTTGTCATCTATGCATAGATCTGTTGAGATAATGTTTGTGATGCAAGGAAAGGCTACAATACAAAATATGAAAAAGGGTAATAAATTGGCATTAAAACAGGGAGATTCTATTCTTATACCTTCAGCAATGCCTCAATATAAGATTTATGGAAATGCTACTATTTATAAGGCATCTGTTCCAATATGGATTCAATAGTAGAAAAGACTCTTGAAAAAGGGGTTATAGATGGAATTTACCCTGGTGCAGTTTTATTAGCTGCTGTTTCTGATAAAGTAATTTTTCATTATTCAGTAGGTTTTTCTCAGATAATTCCTTATCCTATAAGGATGCGAAAAGATACTATATTTGATTTGGCTTCATTAACAAAACCTTTGGCTACCACATTAGTTATTATGAAACTTGTTAGCAATGGTATTGTAGACTTAGATACTCATATTTCAGATATTATAAAAGTTCCCGTAGACAAGCAGCATATAACAATAAGGATGTTATTAAGTCATTCTTCGGGACTTCCTGCATGGAGACCTTATTATCTCAGACTTATAAATTATCCAGTGAGATTAAGAAAAGATATAGTAATAAATTGGATATTAAAAGAGACTTTATTATTTTCCCCTGGTGAAGGCGCATTATATAGTGATTTGGGTTTTATATTATTGGAAGCTATTATAAACAAAGTTATAAAAGGGGATATTAAATCTTTTTTAGCACAGTTATATTCTGATTTATTTCTTGATAGGACTTTTTTGGGATATTTTCATAAAAAGACAAAAAAAGAGGAATTTGCTGCTACAGAATTTTGTGAATGGAGGAAAAGAATAATACAAGCTGAAGTTCATGATGAAAATGCCTTTGCTTTGGGCGGATATTCTGGTCATGCAGGGTTATTTAGTACCGCAAAGGATATATTTGTTATATGTAACAATCTATTAAAGAATTATTCTGGCAAAGTGCATTTATTTAAAGTGAATATAATAAAAGAATTTTTTAAAAAACATAATAAAAGATGGGCACTTGGATGGGATACTCCTACATATTTATCAAGCTCTGGCAGCTTTTTCTCTGAAAACAGTATCGGACATTTAGGGTTTACAGGAACATCTATATGGATAGATCTACACAGAAATATCACTATTATTCTCTTGACAAATAGAATACATCCAAGTCGAAAAAACGAAAAAATAAAGTCATTCAGATCTCTTATTCATGATTTAATAATGCAAAAAATATGTTAAATTATATTTGTTTACACTTATTAATAAGTTTGCCTATTCCATCTATTTCTACCGCAACTTCATCACCATCTTTAAGCCAAACCTGGGGATTCCTAAATGCACCAACTCCTTCAGGAGTTCCAGTTAGTATTATGTCTCCTGGATATAGAGTAAAGTGTTTAGATAAAAAACTAACAAGCTGAGTTACAGAGAATATCATTTCTTGAGTATTACTTTCTTGCATCACTTGTCCATTTATATAACATCTTATAGTAAGATTATCGGGTTTTAGTTCATCCTTAGTTACTATCCATGGACCAATAGGACAAAATGTATCTAAGGATTTTCCTCTTGTCCATTGACCATCACTAAACTGAAGATCTCTTGCGCTTATATCATTAGCACACATATATCCAAATATAACATCTATTGCCTTTTCTTCTGGGCAATCTTTTATTTTTTTTCCAATAACTACAGCAAGTTCTGCTTCATAATCCACTTTTTTTGTAATCTCTTTATTCCATTTTATATAATCGTTATTTCCTATTATGGAACTGGAAAATTTAGAAAATATTATAGGTACACTTGGCAATTTACCTTTGCTTTCTTTTATATGGCCTTTATAATTTAAACCTATTGCTATTATTGTTTGTGGGTTTTTTATTGGGGGTTCTAATTTTACCTGATTAATATACACAGGATTTGAGTAATCTAACTGTAGGGGACAACTTGAATTTATTAGATCAATTAAATTACCTTCAAATATAATAGGAATTAATAAGTCATTATTAACTACTGCTAATTTGGATGTCTTACCTTCTCTATATTGGGCTATTTTCATATACAGATTTATGCCGAAGGCGGGACTCGAACCCGCACGGGCAAAAGCCCACTACCCCCTCAAGATAGCGTGTCTACCAATTCCACCACTTCGGCATATGTTCATTTATTACCCCTTGATTGACTTTGCTGTTGAGTTATTGGAATTTTCACTTTATCCATCACGGAAGACTTTCTGGCATGACCTAAAAATATAGATAATCCTAAAGATGTTAATATAAAACCTGCTGCAATTAGTATAGTGAGTTTTTGCAAGAAAGAGGTGGCTCCTGTACCTCCAAATAGCGTTTGACTTGTTCCTCCAAATACTGCCCCTATATCTGCACCTTTCCCTTTTTGTAGTAGTATAATAACTACTAATATAATACACAAACTAATATGAAATAATATGAGAAGATCCTTGATCATAATTTCCGGTTTTATTATACTTATACACAACTATTTTTCAATAAAAATTTTATTGTGTTGCTAAAGAATTAGATTTGACTTTTTTTTCATATTTTAATAAAAACCTAGCTTTCCAGATTAAGGAAAAGGAGAGAATATATGAAGACTTTTATGGCAAAGGAGAGTGAAGTTGAAAAAAAATGGTATCTTGTGGATGCCACGGGTAAAATTTTAGGTAGACTTGCTTCTCAGATAGCTATTAAATTGAGAGGGAAAGATAAACCTATTTTTACACCCCATGTAGATACTGGTGATTTTGTAATAGTTGTAAATGTGGATAAGATTAAATTGACAGGTAAGAAGTTGGATAATAAATATTATTATCATCATAGTGGATATATAGGAGGGTTAAAGAAAATTACTGCAAGGAAACTTTTAGAAAAAAGGCCAGAAGATATTATAAAGTATGCTGTTAGGGGAATGCTTCCTAAGAATAAGTTGGGAAGAAGGCTTTTAAAAAAGTTAAAGGTATATGCTGGCCCTGAACATCCACATAAAGCCCAAAAACCAGAAAAGTGGGAGATTTAATTATGGCTGAAAGAATATTTTACTCTACGGGTAGAAGAAAGAGAGCTGTGGCGAGAGTATGGATTAAAAAAGGCAGAGGAAGGGTAGAAATAAATAAAAAAACATTACATGAATACTTATTAGAAGAGGCGTATAGAATTCATGCATTAGAACCTCTTTATATTTGTCATTTGACAAATAAGGTTGATGTTAGAGCAACTGTTAAAGGTGGTGGAGTGTTTGGACAAGCTGGAGCTATTAGGCATGGTATAAGTAGAGCCCTTGTTTTGATGAATCCTGAATTACGACCAATCTTAAAGAAGGCTGGTATGCTCACAAGGGATCCCAGAGAAAAGGAAAGAAAAAAGTATGGGCAAAGAGGTGCAAGGGCAAAATTCCAATATTCAAAGAGATAAAGAAGCACATACTCCACATTTTTTGCATTTTGTTGTGGAATAACATATTTCAGATTCAATAGCAGATAAGGCTTTGGTATATTCTTTTCTTAAATAGTCCTTATGAATGTAATGTTCTATAAAATCCCATGGTAGAATTTCGGATGTATCACGTTTTCTATAAACAAAAAAGTTAGGATTTACTTCTGAATATTTAAATGCTCTATTCCAATTTCCTGATGATTTATGGACTAATAATAAAATAGAGGCAACTCTTCTATCTCCTAAGGAAAGAAGAGTTTGTATATATGCCCATTTTGGTACGTCAAAACTTATTCTTATGCCTCCTTCTTTTTTAATTGTTTTAAGAAGCCATTTTTGTTTTTTCTTGAGATTTTCTATACTATCCATAGGATGCCATTGAAATGGAGTAAATGGTTTAGGCACAAAACAGCTTATATTTAGTCTTATATCTCCAACTTTTCCTTTTGGTGCCCCTTCTTTTACCATGCAATGCCTTATAAGTTTGGATAATTTTAATATTCCTTCAATATCTTCCCATTGTTCTGTTGGAAGACCAATCATAAAATATAATTTTATAGACAATTCTTCTTTTGCAATTAATGATACAGCTCTAAGGATATTTTCTTTAGACATATGTTTGTTTATTACTTTTCTAAGTCTTTCAGACCCTGCTTCAGGTGCAATTGTAACTCTTCTTTGACCTGTTCTTTTTATATAATCCAAAAACTCTTCACTTATAGTATCTGCTCTGACAGAGGATATAGAAAAATTTCCCCCTTCTTCATTTATAAATTTTAATATATTTTTAATCTCGGGAACATCAGATATTGAAGCGCTTAATAGGCCTATATAATTGGTTTCTTTTAAGGTAGTATTTATAATGTCTATAATATCATTAGATTTGTGATATCTTGGAGGTCTATAAACATAACCTGCTGCACAGAATCTACAAGATCTACCACATCCTCTGGCTATTTCTATAAGTCTTCTGTTAGAAAATTCAGTTTCTAAGGATATGATTTTAGAATAGGCTATAGTATTTAAAGGGATCTTCTTAGGCACAAGTATTTTATCATTTATTCCATTTTCTTTTGGATAAAAAGAGCTAATGGTACCATCTTTTTTATATTCTACATTATAAAATGATGGAACATATATATTAGGTTGATTTTTTGCTAAAAACAAAAGTAAATCTTTTTTTTGAGAAAATTTATTCATATTTTCTATGAATAAATTCATTATTTTATTTAGATTTACTTCTGCTTCGCCCATTATAAACATATCTATAAATGGGCTTATAGGCTCTGGATTCAAAAAAGTTGCTATACCACCTGCTATTACAATAGGGTATAGATTATACCTATCTTCTGAAAGTAGAGGGATATCTCCAAGCTCTAATATTTTGAGGATATTAATGTAGTCATTTTCAAATGATAATGAAAAAGCAATTATATCAAATTTATTTAATGGTATTTGTGACTCTAACGAACATAAAGCTAATCCAGCACTCTTATAATAAGAAAACTCATATTCTGTTGGCAGAAAAAACCTTTCTGCAACTATGTTATCATCTTCATTGAGTAATTTATAAACGACCTGAAATCCAAGGTTTGACATACCCACATGATATATATTTGGATATATCAAGGCAACAGATAACCTACCTCTTTTCTTTTTTTTTATGCTACCTTTTTCTTTACTTAGTCTCCTCCTGTAAAGAGATGTAATATTCATCTATTTTTCTTCGGTTTTTGTTCTCAGAAAAGTTGGGTAATCTAAATTTATTTTTTTATTCAGTTTACTGAAAAAGCCTTCTTTATCTTTGTCTTTTTTAGATATATCATCTTTTTGAATACTATTAGCCATATTGTCTGTTATATTACTTTCTGTTTCAGAATTATTTTCTACATATAGTATCTCTATTTCATTATTTTCATTTTTCTTTCTTACACTCCATGGTCTTTTTACATCATCTGGTGTCACGTCCCTTACCTTTAATTCTTTTTTAGCTTGATTAGTAGGCTGGTTCCTAAGATTTATAACATTGCTACCATAAATATTTTCATCTTCTCTTTTTTCTTGTTCTTCTGCATCTATTCCAGTAGCAATTACAGTAACCTGAACTTCATCGCCTAAATTATCATCAAAGACTACTCCCCAATATATGTCTGCTTCATTACTTACTTCTTCTCTCAGATAATTACATGCTTCATCTATTTCTTCCATGCTCATATTAGATGGCCCCGTAATATTTATAAGAAGCCCTTTTGCCCCTTTTATAGATATGTCTTCAAGTAATGGGCTGTTTATAGCTGTTTGTGCTGCCTCAAGGGCTCTTTTATCTCCACTGGCACCTCCTCTTCCCATAAGAGCTGTACCTCTTTTTTCCATAACTTTTTTTACATCAGCAAAATCAAGATTTATAAAACCCTGACTTGTAATTAAATCTGAAATTCCTCGAACTGCATCCAGAAGTACATCATCAGCCTTTGCAAGGAGTTCTTTAAAACTGGCTGCCTTTGTGCCAATAGATTTTAGCCTTTCATTTGGAATGACAATAAGACTATCCACTTCTTTTCTCAGTATTTCTATACCTGCAAGAGCTCTTTTCATTCTATTGTCTCCTTCAAATTTGAAAGGTTTTGTTACTACTGCCACTGTTAGAGCTCCAGCATTTTTGCACTCTTTTGCTATTACAGCAGATGCTCCCGTGCCTGTGCCACCTCCCATACCAGCTGTAATAAATACCATATCAGGATTTTCTAATGTTTCCCTTATCTCTTCTATACTTTCTTCTGCTGCCTGCATTCCTATATCGGGATCTCCACCAGCTCCAAGTCCCAGGGTTAAATTTGGACCAAGCTGGATTTTAATAGGTGCAAGAGATCGCTCTAAGTCTTGAGCATCAGTATTTGCTACAATAAAATCTACACCTTGGAGATTTGCATTAATCATGTTGTTTATAGCATTTCCCCCTGCACCGCCTATTCCTATTACTTTTATCTTGGTTTTCATATTATAGCTTTTTATTTCATTAACTATCTGAAATTTCATTTTAAGTCCCTCCTTGTATATATTAAGGAATTAAAACATCTCATTAAACCATTTTTTCATAGTGTTCATTATTCTTATAAATATATTAGAATCTCTTATCCTAAACTTTCTTCTTTTTTCTCGCTCTTTTGACCCATATAATACAAGACCTACTGCAGTAGCATACATTGGCTCTTTTACTATTTCAGATATTCCTTCAATATCCTTAGGATATCCTATCCTAACGGGAACGTTAAATATTTTTTCTGCAACTTCTATAATGCCTTCTAACTTTGCAGATCCACCTGTAATTACAACTCCACAATTTAAGTTTATATCTACTTCTGATCTTATAAGGTCTTCATGAAGTAAAGAAAAAATTTCCTCAATTCTTGGCTCTAATATTTCAGCTATTTTTCTTTTTGGTATTATTCTCCGCCTTCTACCATCAATAGCTGATACTTCTACAATTTCACCTTTAGATATAAGAGATAAGCATCCACATCCTTGGGTTTTTTTTATTTTTTCTGCTTCTTTTTCAGATATCTTTAGCCCTATTGATAGATCATATGTAAGATTACTTCCACCAAGAGGTAACACAGAAGTATGTCTGACAGCACCTTTTGAAAATACCGCCATATCAGTAGTTCCCCCCCCAAAATCTATAAGTATTATGTTTCCTTTTTTTTCTTCATCTGTAAGTACTGCATCACTTGAGGCTATCGCTTGTAGAATAATGTCACATACATCTAAACCCGCTTTATTAGCACATTTTATTATATTTTGTGCTGATGTAACAGCTGCAGTTATAATATGAACTCTCGCACCAAATCTTACTCCAGACATGCCAACAGGATTAAGTATGCCATCTTGCTCATCCACGATATATTCTTGCACCATGGTTTGGATTATTTCTCTATCCATCGGAATAGATATAGCACTTGCAGCATCAATAACTCTTTCAATATCCTTTTTGGTTATTTCTCTATTTTTAAGAGGAATTGCTCCCTCACTATTAAAACTTTTAATATGTCCACCTGCTATACCTACATAAACAGCATCAATTTCACATCCAGCCATATCTTCTGCTTTTTCTACAGCTTTTTCAATAGATTTAACAGTATCATCTATATCTATTACCACCCCTTTTCTTAGTCCATTAGATGGATGAGTTCCAATACCAATTATCTCAAGACTATCGTCAGAACTAATCTTACCAACTAATGCACAAATCTTTGTTGTTCCTATATCTAAACCGACAACAATATCTTTACCCATTCTACTTACTTAAACTAATTATTGCTCCTTTGTTTATACAATCAAGATCTATAAATATATTCCTCATTGCGCCATAATTTGAAAAATAATTCAATACTTTTTTTAATCGTTCAAGTTTTTTCAATATGTTTTTTTTAGTTATATATTCTATATCATGGGATAATACTACTTCTACATCCTGATCACATAAAAATAAATGAACATTTCCATATTTTGTTATGTGTATCTCTGATAATGGATATAAATGAATATTTTTAATAATATTTATAATTTCAATACTTTTTTTTAGCCAATCTTTAAAATTTTCAGTTTTAGGGGTTATTCCTGTTATTACTGGTAGGTCCATATATTCTCCAGCTATTACTTTCTTGAATATATAAGCATTATTATCCACATAAAATATATCATTATCTATAACAATTAGTGCGTAGGGTTTTTCCTTTTTTATATTGATTATAAGTGCATTTGGAAATTTCTTTTTTATTTTTACTGATTTTATCCATGGATTAATTTCAAGTTTTTTCTCAAGATTTACAGTATTAAAAAAAAATATATTGGAGAATATATTTGTTAGTTTTAAGTTTTGTAATATATATATTCTTGTTTTTTCATCGCAGCCATTTATCTTGATTTGTTTAATTTGAAAATACGGTATTTTATCTATGTATTGATACAATTCCAAAAGGCCAATACTAATTCCAAATATTACTATAAATATTAAAACTGTAAGTATAAAAACAGGTCGTGCATATATATATTTTGCTCTCTTTTTTTTCCTCCTATTAGCCATCAACCAAAGCCAATCAATTTTATTTCTGGTTCAAGTTTTATATTTTTTTCTTGTTTTACTTTTTCAGTTATAATCTTCATAAGATTTAATATATCTTCTGCTTTTGAGTTGCCAATATTTATGATAAAGTTTGCATGTTTACTGGAAACCATTGCCCCACCTACAGATTTACCTTTTAAACCAACTGTTTCAATTAACCTACCTGCATAATCACCTTGAGGATTTTTAAATATACATCCTGCGTTTGGATAATTTAAAGGTTGAGATTTGGATCTGATTTGGTGATAAGAAATTACTTTTTCTTTTACTATATCACCATCCTCAGGTTTTAATTTTAAACATACTTTGGTTATTATAAAATTAGAATTTATATTTGTTTTTCGGTATGAAAAATGGAGTTGAGATTTATTTATTTTAATAAGTTTTCCATTATTATCAATACATGTGATTGCTTCTATCTTATTGCCTAATGTCTTTCCAAATGCACCAGCATTCATTATAGTAGCACCCCCTATGGTTCCAGGAATGCCTGATAAGAACTCTAATCCACCTATATTTTCTTTTATGCAATATGCAAGAATGTGAGATATATTTACTCCTGCTCCAACATTTAGTAGTATATATTTATGAGATGAATTGTTTCTTTTTATTTTTTTAAATTCACCTTGTAACCTAATAATTATTCCCTCATATCCTTTATCACTTATAAGGACATTGCTTCCATTACCAAGAACTATATATGGGATATGATTTTTATAAATATATATTACAAGTCTTTTTAATGTATCCATGCTATTAATGTTGCATAAAGCCCATGCTTTCCCTCCTACCTTAAATGTAGTATAAGAAGCAATTTCTATATTAAATGCTACAGAATTGCATATTCTTTTTATATATAGTCTATGCCTTAGATTTAGCATCTTTTAATTTATGAATTAGGTTATCACCAATTTGATATACATTTCCTGCACCTAAGGTGAGCACCAGATCTCCGGGTTTTATTATAGACATAAGCTCATCGATTGTTTCTTTGGTGTTATTACATAATAAAACATTTTTATGTCCTTGTCTTTTTATAGCTTCTACGAGTCCCTTAGATGATATGCCTTGTATAGGTTTTTCAGAGGCTGGATATATAGGATTTACCAATAGTATATCAGCATTATCAAAACTTTTTGAGAATTCACTAAAAAGCGTTTTTGTCCTTGAATATCTATGAGGTTGAAATATTACTACAAGTCTTTTTTTTGGCCACCATTCTTTAATAGTTTTTAGTGTTGCTGTTATTTCTGTAGGGTGATGTCCATAATCATCCATTATTATAATATTATTTATCTTAGCCTTTATCTGAAATCTTCTTTCAAGACCTCCAAGATTTTTTAGCCCATCCTTTATAGCGCTAATATCGAGTCCTAACTCTATTCCCACGGCAATAGAGGCAAGAGCATTTGATACATTATGTATTCCAGGCATTTCTACAAAGATCCTATCCATAAATCTGTTTTTGTAAAATACCTCAAAACTTGCTCCAAGGTTTTCTTTTTGAATATTTTTAGCTATCAGATCAGCATCATCTTTTATGCCATAAGTAATTAGTCTCCTTTTTATATAAGGAATTATTTTTTTTATTTCTCTGTTATCAGAGCATACAATGGCTGTACCATAAAATGGAATTTTATTGATAAATTCAAGAAAAGCTTTTCTCAACTCTTCCATATTTTTATAGTAATCCATATGCTCATAATCTATATTCGTCACTACTGCTATGACACAAGACAATCTTAGAAAAGATCCGTCACTTTCATCTGCTTCTGCTACTAATATATCTCCTTGTCCAAGCCTTGCATTAGAGCCATTCCATATCTTTAGTTTGCCTCCAATTATTACGGTAGGATCCATTTTAGCAGCATTTAATATTGATGCTACCATACATGTAGTTGTGGTTTTCCCGTGAGCTCCACATATGGCGATTCCATATTTAAAATGCATAAGTTGTGCAAGCATTTCTGCCCTTGGGATAATAGGTATTCCCTTTTCTTTTGCCTCTAATAATTCAGGATTATTATATGGAATAGCAGAAGAATATACTACCATATCTGCGCTATTAACATTTTTTCTATCATGAGTATAAGCTATCTTTGCTCCTAAGGATTCAAGCCTAAGAGTAGTAGAGCTTTTTCTTATATCAGATCCACTCACTTTGTAACCAAGATTAATTAATAGTTCAGCTATACCGCTCATACCTATTCCACCTATGCCAATAAAATGTATTTTTTTTACTTTGCTTAATATTTTCATATTTTTAATATCTCCATTATATGATCTGAGATTATATTTGCTGAATTAGGTTTTGCTATCAAGGAAAACTTGTGTCGCATTCTCTCTAATTTCTCGGGATTATCCATATATCTTTTTATACTATTTGCAAGTCTCAACCCTGTAAGCTCATTTTGGGGTATAAGTTCGATAGCTCCTAATTTTGCGAGAAATAAAGCATTTTTCTGTTGGTGTTGATCTGCAGAATGTGGATAAGGTATAAGTATAGCAGGTGTTTTAGATGCTGATAATTCAAATATGCTGGAAGCACCAGCTCTACTAATAACAATATCAGCTTTTTTTATAGCAGACACCATATCTTCTATAAATGGTATAATTTTTACATTTAAATCAAAATTCTTATATCTATGTTTTACTTCTTGAAAGTCTCTTACACCTGTTTGGTGAATGATATTTAATCTTTTTCCACCTTTTTTTAATATCTGTAAAGCTTCTAAAGATGCATTATTTATAGCATGTGAACCTTGACTCCCTCCGACAATTAATACGGTGAATATATTATTCTTTTCTTTCTCTATACTAAAGAATTCTTGTCTGACAGGGTTTCCAGAAAATATCACATGTTTTCCTCTTAATATGTGGTTTGTATTTTTAAAAGAAATAAACACTTTATCTGCAAAAGGATAAAGGAATCTATTTGTAAATCCTGGAAATAGGTTCTGCTCATGAATAACAAAGGGAATACCCATTATTTTGCTTGCTATACATATTGGACCACAAATAGAGCCTCCCAGACCTACTACAATACAAGGCTGGTTTTTTTTTATAATTCTTAAAGATTGAATAAGAAAAACGGGTAATTTTAGAATAGTATTTATTCTTTTTATTAGCGTTTTCCCTTTTATTCCTTCGACATTTAGAAATATAGTTTTATATTTATATCTTCTAAGTATTTTTGGAGCAGGATCTTTTTTGCTGGTTACAAATATTATATTTGCTTTATGAATATTTTTTTTTAATTCTTCAGAGATGCATATTCCAGGAAATACATGTCCCCCTGTCCATGAGGAAGCTATTAATATATTTATATGTCTATCTTTTGGATGATACATTGAGTAATATCCCCAATTCTATCATTGTAATAAGGAGAGATGAGCCTCCATAACTAAGCAAAGGTAAGGTAAGCCCTTTTGCCGGTATCATATTCATAACAACTGCCATGTTTATAAATACCTGTAAGGCTATCATACATGTTATCCCAAATGAGAGGTATTTATTAAAGAGATTTTTAGTTTTTATAGATATCTTGATTCCCATTGCAATGATAATAGCATATAGAAGTATAACAAATATTACCCCAACGAATCCCATTTCTTCTCCTATAATAGCTAATATAAAATCAGTATGAGGTTCTGGTAAATAAAATAATTTTTGTCTACTGGCTCCAAGTCCAACTCCAAATAAACCACCTGTTCCAAATGCATATAAGGAATGTACTATTTGAAAGCCATATGTATCTGCATAAGCCCAAGGATTTAAGAATGCTTTCCATCTATGGATAATATATGTAGAATGGGATAGATATAATATAATAAGAGGGGCTGAAATGCTAATTAATAATATAATATGGATAGGACTACATCCACCCACAAATAACATTATTAACAACCAAGTTCCTATCATTAAAGCTGTGCCACGGTCTGGTTGTATTATTATAAGTAAACAAAATAATGAAACTACAATAAGATGAGGCAACAAACCTTTTTTAAAGGTGTGCATTTCAGAATTTTTTTTTGTCATGGAATAAGCTATATACAAACACAATGCAAATTTAGCCAATTCAGAAGGCTGAAATGAAAATGGTCCTAATTTTATCCACCGTGTAGCTCCATTGACATTATGTCCTATAATAAATAAGGACAATAGAAATATTATACTTAAAATAAGTAGACCATATATTACCCTTGAATCCGAATATATATTTAATGGGATATGCATTGCTATAAGCATTAAAATAAATCCCAGTATACAGAAAAAAGCTTGTCTTTTTACATACATATATGGATCTCCAAATCTATAGGCTGCAAGGTTTGAACTGGCACTATAAATAAACACCAGCCCTATACATAATAGGAGCATAATGGACATAAATAATAAATAATCATATGCGGGTACATGTTCAGTATATTTTTTATGCATTTAATATTTTCCTGACCGCTTCCTGAAAAACTTTTCCTCTATGGGAGTAATCATTAAACATATCAAAACTGGAACATGCTGGTGATAATAGGATAGAGTCCCCTTTGTTTGCTATTTTATATGCCTTTAATACGGCATCAAACATATCATTGGCAAGATCACATGATATTTTGTCTCTGAAATTATTTAATAGTTTATAAGATGTTTCACCTATAAATATAGCATGTTTTACCTTATTTTTTACTGAATATACTAATTGTTTATAATCTAGTCCTTTATCTTTTCCACCTGCAATAAGTATAATAGGTCTATTGATAGCATTTACTGCCTTTTTAGTGGCATCTAAATTTGTTGCTTTAGAATCATCAATAAATAAAATACCATTTTTTTCTAAAACATATTCTAATCTATGAGGTAATCCTTTAAACTTTTCTATAGCATTTTGAATTATATATTTATCAACTCCTAATATTAAACAACATAGAATAGATGCCATAATATTTTTTATATTATGCAAACCTATTAATTTCACGTTTTCTAATGAAAATTCGGCTTTTTTTTTGCCAAAGGATACATGTATAACACCATTTTTAAAAAATGCGTTTATATTTTTATTATGGTTAATTCCATATCTTAATACTTCTACCCCATTAGAAGGCATAATGGATGAAAGGATATTGTCTTCTTGATCTATTATAAGATAATTTCCTTTTTTTTGATTGCTGAATATCTTGAACTTGCTTTTTACATATTCTTGAAATGATTTATATCGATCCATATGATCAGGAGTGATATTTAATATTATAGAGATAAAAGGACAAAATTTATCTATGGTGTCTAACTGGAAACTACTTACCTCTAATATACAGATATCAGGCTTATCTTGATTTACAAGGCATGAAATAAATGGCATCCCAATATTTCCTCCTACAAAAATCTTTTTATTGGCAAGTCTTAAGATATGGCCTATAAGTGAGGTAACAGTTGATTTTCCATTTGTGCCTGTTATTGCTACTAAAATCGATTTCCTCATCATTCTGTAGGCTAATTCGAGTTCACCTATAATAGGTATTTCAGCTTTTTTGGCCTTTTGCAAAATCTCAATATGTGTAGGCACTCCCGGACTTATAACTATTATATCTGAGTTCATTATTTTTTTTTCATTATATTTACCCGTTTGAATATCAACTCCACTTTTTTTTAGCTCTTCTATATAGATTTTTTTTATTTTAGACTCTGATTTTATGTCGTTAACAAAGATATTTGCTCCCTTGGAGATAAAAAATTTGGCAGTGTAAAATCCTGTTATGCCCAAACCTATAATTGTCACTTTTTTATGTTTATAATCCATATTATCTAAGCTTCAAAGTGCTTAATCCTAAGAGTGCAAGTATTATAGATATAATCCAAAAGCGAACAATAATTTTTGGTTCAGGCCATCCTTGTAATTCAAAATGATGATGTATGGGAGCCATTTTAAATATCCTTTTTCCACCTGTAAACTTAAAGTATAAGACTTGAGATATAACTGAAAGAGCTTCTATAACAAAAAGTCCACCTATAAGTATTAAGATTATCTCTTGTTTTGTTATAACTGCAGCTATTCCTAAGCATGCCCCTAAGGATAGAGATCCTACATCTCCCATAAATATTTCAGCAGGATATGCATTATACCATAGGAATCCAAGACCTGCTCCTATAATGCTACCACACAATATACTTAATTCTCCTGCACCTGGTATATATGGAATGTGTAAATAAGAGGCTATTATTTTATGCCCCGCAACATAAGAAAATATAAGATAGCATCCAAATGCTACTATAAGAGGACTTATAGCAAGTCCATCTAAGCCATCAGTTAGGTTTACAGCATTAGAGCTTGCTACAATAATAAATGCCATAAATGGAATGTGAAAATATCCAAGATATGGATGTATACTTTTAAAAAAAGGAACATATAAATAATGATTAAAGCCTTTTATATTGAATAACATAAAAGATACTATTAAGGCCGATAATATTTGCCAAAAAAATTTGCTTTTGGCATTAAGACCTTTATTGTTTTTTCTCTTTATTTTTAAATAATCATCGATAAAACCAATTAAACCAAACATAATAAGCACTGATAAGCATATCCATATATACGGATTCAAAGGACTTGCCCATAATATACTAGAAATAAATACTATAGGTATAATTAGACATCCTCCCATAGTAGGAGTTCCTTGCTTTGATCTATGAGTTGGGGGACCATCTTCTTGTATATACTGGCCTATTTGCATATTTTTTAGTATATTTATCGCCCATTTTCCGAGAAATAAAAAAAGTATCAAGGCTGTAAGAGTAGAAAGAATGGTTCTAAAAGTTATATATCTAAATACATTGAGAAATGATATAGAGTCATGAAACAAATATATAAATTTATAAAGCATGTAATCTATTCCTTTCCAAATTTGTTTATTATTTGCTGAGTTACTTTTTCAAGAGCTATTTTTCTTGATGCTTTTAAGAAAATAACACAATCTTTACATAATCTTTTTTCTATCTCATTACTCATTTCATCATGGCTTGTACTTATATGGAGTTTTCTTTTATCCATACCAGATAATTTTGCTCCATATATCATATAATGTGCATATGTGCCTATGGTTGTAAAAAAAGAGGGCTTGATTTTTGCCACAATTTTACCTGCATCTATATGTGCTTGTTTTGAGTAATTTCCTAATTCCAGCATATCTCCAAGCCCTATAATAATTTTTTTGTTTTTAGTTAGTTTATATAATGAGTCTATAGATGATTTTAAGGATAAAGGATTAGAATTATATGTATCATTTATCAATATCATATTATTTTTTAAATGGATTATTTCAAATCTCCCCTTAATACCTTTATAAGAAAGAAGGCCTTTTTTTATTTGTTCTTCAGAGATACCTATATAGGAACATACTGCAAAAGCTACCATTGCATTCAATACATTTGATTTGCCAGGTACATTTATCCTTAATGAGAAATCCCTTCCTTCCCATGATATAGTAAAATGAGTACCCATTATTCCATGATAATATATTTTCTTTAGTTTTATATCATTTAATGAATTCAAACCAAAAGTTATAAGTTTCTTTCCAAATTGCATAGCTATTCCCAATAATATTTGGTTATCACCATTGATAAAAATGACACTATTAGGTGATATTTGTTGTACAAGTTCTGATTTTGCTTTGGCAACTCCATATATATCTTTAACTCCTTCTAAGTGGACGTGTCCTATATTTGTTATAATTCCTATATTTGGATCTGCTATTTCAGTCAGTCTTTTTATTTCGCCTTGCATATTCATTCCCATCTCTAAGACTGCTATATCATGATAATCTCTCAGATTAAGTAAAGTCAAAGGAAGACCAATTAAGTTATTATAATTACCTGGATTTTTTAGCACTTTTCTATCCATAGAAAGTATATTAGCTATAATTTCCTTGGTAGATGTCTTACCACTACTTCCAGTAATTCCAATAACTTTTGTTTTATGTTGTTTTCTCCACCATGTACTAAGATCTCCTAAAGCAGTAAGTGTGTCTTGCACAGATATTATAATTGAATTTCTGGTCCCTAATTTCCGACATATTCTTTCTAAATTGGATTCTTGTATTACAGCTCCAGCTGCTCCTGAATCTAAAGCAGAAATAACAAAGTCATGACCATCAAATCTTTCGCCTTTAATAGCCCAAAAAAGATATCCTTTTTTTATTTTTCGAGAATCTATACTAATTCCATAAAATATATGATTATTATTTTTATTATTAATTAATCTTCCTGATGTAGCTTTTACAATATTTTTAGCTTTTATCATTTAAGATCTCTTTTATTACCTTTTTATCTTCAAAGGGCATTTTTTTATCTCCTATGATCTGAAAGTTTTCATGACCTTTACCTGCAATTAATACTACATCACATTTGTTTGCCATAATTATAGCCTTTTCTATGGCTTTTTTTCTATCTGCTTCTATAAAGTAAACTAAATTTTTTTTATTAGCTTCTATTATTCCGTGTTCTATATGTTTTATAATAGTATAAGGATTCTCTAATCTGGGATTATCAGAGGTTACTATTACAATATCACTATATTTTGCTGCAATTTTTCCCATTTCTTTTCTCTTTCCCTGATCCCTGTTTCCACCGCATCCAAATACTGTGATCAATTTATTTCTAAATATTTTTTTAATAGTCTGTAATACTTTTAAAAGGGCATCTGGGGTATGTGCATAGTCAACAATAACATAAGGTGAAAAATCATATTTTATAATCTCCATTCGTCCGGGGACATTTTCAAGTTTTTTTATGCCTTCTTTTATATGTTCTGCCTTGATACCAAGACAATAGCATACTCCTACAGCAGCAAGTATATTATAAAGGTTAAATATTCCTATAAGAGGTGATGTTATATTTATTTTTCTTGATGGAGTTATAATTTTTGCCTTAATTCCATTTGGACTCAATTCTACATTCTCAGGCCTTATAGTGGCACCTTTTTTTAACCCAAATGTAATATATTGTCCGCTATCTAATTTTTCTATTAACCTATTACCCATTGAATCATCAACATTTATAACAGACCACAATGGCTTATAAGCTAAAAAAAGTTTTGCTTTTGCTTTAAAGTACTCTTCCATCGAGCCATGATAATCTAAATGATCTCTTGTGATATTGGTAAAGACTCCTATTTTGAATGGGCAATCTGCTACTCTGTCTTGAGCAAGGGCATGTGAAGATACTTCCATGATTACATCTGTGACTCTATTTTCCCTCATTTCCTTTAATACTCTCATTAAATCTACTGACTCAGGTGTTGTAACAGTAGCAGCAAATGATTTTTCACAGAATCTATAGTTTATTGTTCCTATAACACCAGGGATCTTACCAGCTACTTTTAGAATAGATTCTATAAGATAACTGGTTGTTGTTTTTCCATTGGTTCCTGTTATTCCTATAATGTTAATATCATTTAAAGATAGATTAAAAAAATTTATTGATATCTTTGACATTGCTCTTCTTGTGTTTTCTACCTGGATGATAGTTACCCCATTTATATTTTTATCATCAGGCATATTTTCCACTAAAATGGCTCTTGCCCCTTTTTTTATTGCGTCATAAATAAACCTATGACCATTTAAATGTGTGCCTTTTAGTGCTACAAATATATCGCCTTTTTTTACAATACGTGAATCATAAGATATACCTGTTACTTCATTTTCAAGACTTCCATATAAGCCATGAATCCTTAATCCTCTTATTAATTCTTTTATTTTCATATACTTCTTATAGGTTTAAAATAAACTTTTAATGTCTTTATCCTTTTTATAGGAGTGCCTGGTTTTGGATATTGTTTAAATGCAAAACCATATCCTTTTATAATAATTTTTATCTTATTTTTGGATGCTATTCTCAAAACTTCTCTTATACTCATTCCCTTAAGATTCGGTAGCATTTTAGTTTTAATTTTTAGTCTATAAGTAAAGTTTTTGATATCATTACTTTTTTCTTTTTCAACAACTATTATTTTATTATTTTTAGATTTATGAGGATTGATCCCCAAATAATCAAGAGTCCATTGAGCTATTTTTTTAAATACAGGAGCAGCAACTATACCTGCATAATATATCTTTTTGGGTTCGTTTATTGTGACTAAGATAAGAAATCTTGGTTTTTCTGCTGGCACAAATCCAACAAAAGTAGCAATGAATTTGCTATTAGAATATCGTCCTGTATTTGGGTCAATTTTTTGAGCTGTACCTGTTTTCCCAGCCACTTTAAATCCATTTATAGCCGCATTAGGAGCTGTTCCTTTTTTACTTACAACAAGTTCCATCATGCGTTTTACCTGTTCTGATGTTTTTTCAGAAATAACTCTTCTAATTATCTTAGTATGAGTCTTTTTTATTACTTTTCCATGGGAATCTATAATTTCTTTAACTACATATGGTCTAATAAGAAGTCCTCCATTTGCAATTACTGCCATTGCTGTAGCAAGCTGTATAGAAGTAACACTTATACCCTGACCAAAAAACACAGTAGATTGATCCACTAACATATGTTTGCTAAGCTTTCTTATATTACCGGCTCTTTCTCCTATAAGGTCAATGCCTGTTTTTTGACCAAAGCCAAACTTTTTCAAATAATTATAAAATTTATTATATCCCAATTTTTCACCTATCTTTACAGCGCCTATATTGCTTGATACCATTATTACTTCAGATACAGTTAACTTCCCATGTTTATGGACATCGTGGATTACATGATCAGCTATTCTATAAGATCCATTTTCACAAAATATTATTGTTTTTGGGGTTACTACCCCTTCTTCTATTGCGGCTGCTACTAAAAAAGGCTTTATAACAGACCCTGGTTCGTAGCAGTCTGTGATTACTCTGTTTCTCCAATAGGATGGTTTATATTTATTAAACAAATTAGGATTAAATTCTGGAATTACAGCCATTGCTAATATTTCTCCAGTATAGGGATCCATAACTATACATTGCCCAGATTTTGCATGATATTTAAAAACAGCTTTTTTTAATTCTGTTTGAACCTTAAATTGTATGTCTCTATCTATTGTTAAAACAATATTTTTGGAACTACCATAAGAAGAATTTTTTAGCAGAAGAGGTCTTTTTAGCGCATCTTTTATTTCTACTAATTTTATCTCATGAGCTTTTAATATATTGTCATATTTTTTCTCTATTCCTTCAAGCCCTTGATTATCTACCCCAGAAAAACCAATTACATGAGCAGCAAGTTCCATACCAGGATAATATCTTCTGGTAGCATCTTTAAAGCCTATACCTTTTATTCCTAATTTCATTATTTTTTTTACCCATTCATCAGGAACTCTTCTTTTTATCCAAACAAATGGTCTATTTTTTTTTAGTTTCTTAAGTATAATGTACCAAGGATCTCCAATTATTTTAGCAAGCCTATATGCAGTTCTCTTTTTGTCTTTTATTAGATATGGGCGGGCATATATAGATTTGGCTTCAACACTGAGGGCTAAGGGTCTTCCTTTTCTGTCAAATATTGTGCCACGTTTAGATAGTAATATCTCTTTATTTATATAATCTTTTTCTGCCTTTTTTCTTAAAAAGTCACTTTCTTTTATCTGGAGCTTATATGCTTTTGAGATTAATAAAAAAAAGCCTAATAAAAAGATAGACGCTATTAGATAAATCCTATTCTTTATATTATTTTTTTCAGATACTTTCATTTTAATATAATTATTTGATTTGGTTTTGGGTGTTTAAGTCCAATCTTTTTTGCGATATTCTCTAATCTTTGCGGCGATTTTAATACAGATATTTCAACTTTTAGTTTCCTATTCAATTCTTTTAATCTTAATTCTTTTCTTTTTAATTCACTTATTTCATAGCCCATCTGTGTTTGTTTAAAGCCTGACCATATATATGCCATGCTAAATAAAGCCAAACTAAACATTATTAAAAATATTATTCTAATAATAGATTTTATTAATATAATATTTTTTTTCTTTTTGGGCCTTGTCCTCGGAGCTACATTTCTACTTTTTAGCATACTGTTTATGTCAATACTTTTGCTCATAACTTTTCAGATGCTCTTAATATTGCACTTCTTGCTCTTGGATTAATGATGATTTCTGATTTTGTTGGTCTTATACCTTTTTTATTTAGAGTTTTCATAATAGGCTTTCTTCCACATATACATATAGGAAATTCAGGAGGACATATACAGCCTTTTTCCCATATACGCATATGTTGTTTTACCAATCTATCTTCTAAGGAATGATAAGATATTATAACTATCCTGCCGCCTTTTTTTAAGATATTGGGAGCTTTTTCCAAAAATTTTTTTAAATTATGCAGTTCATTATTTACTGCTATTCGTAAAGCTTGGAATGTTTTTGTTGCAGGATGTCTTTTTTTGTGTGGCCTTGAAATAGTAGAAGCTATTATATTTGCTAGTTCCAAAGATGTTTCAATAGGTTTCTTTTTTCGAGCCTTAGCAATTATTTTTGCGATAAATTTTGCTTTTTTTTCTTCACCATAATCTTTTATTATTTTTGCGAGCTTATATTCTGAAAGATTATTTACAAGATCTTTTGCTTTAATAGGTTCACTGGGGTCCATTCTCATATCAAGGGGTTCATCTCTTAAAAAACTGAATCCCCTCCCTGACTCTTCTATTTGATCTGAAGACATACCCAAGTCTAATAAAATACCATCTACTTGTTTTATGCTCCATTCATT
>CAZMNC010000040.1:0-2324 GCA_964567535.1 uncultured Desulfobacterales bacterium
TACACATTAACTCCCTGTTTATACTGCTTTCTTTATACTTGTACATACTTTTATCCTTTATTATTTATCAGGAAAAAAGATATTTAAGTGCCTTAATCATCGGTGTTTTTATATTAATCTTGTCCTATATGTTTGTACCAAATATTAAAGGTATAGGTAATTATGTTCATTTTTTTACAGGAGTGTATTCTCATTTATATTCTCATTTCTTTTTTGGAATAAGGCCTGGTTGTATAGGAGAAACTTCTTCTTTTCTGTTATTATTAGGTGGTCTTTTTCTAATATATAAAGGCTATATAAAATGGTATATTCCAGTCTCCATGATAGTGACTATTGGTATATTGAGTTGGATATTTGGGGGAAGTCATCTATTTGCTGGTGATCCAATAATTGCTGTTTTATCAGGTGGTGTAATGTTAGGAGCCTTTTTTATGGCAACAGATTATGCTACTTCTCCAAATTACAAAACTGCTCAAATTATATATGGAATAGGTGTTGGTGCTTTAACAGTGCTTATTAGGCTTAAGGGAGGATATCCAGAAGGGGTTTGTTATGCCATACTCTTGATGAATGGAGTTACACCAGCACTTGATTCATGGTTTAAACCTGAGAGATTTGCTCCTCCAAAGGGTGCGGTAAAATGAAAGAGATGCCAAAAATAATTATAGGGTTAACTGTTGCATGTATTATTTCTGCCTTTATAATGGGTGGTACATTTGTTTTAACTATAAAGGCTAAAAAACACAATGAATATATGGATTTTAAGCAGGCAATGTATGGAGTTTTAGGTTATACCTCGAAAAATCCACCTCCTAAGAGTCTACATTTTCATGAGATATATAGATATATTGTGCATGAACCTAAAAGAGATTATCTGGCATATTTAGTACCTGTTAATAAAGATAATAAGATAACCTATCAGTTTGTGGCATTGACTTTTAATGGGAGATTTCTCTATAAAAAAGAGCTGAATATTTCAGAAGAAGAAGCAAGAGATGAAGGGGTAAGATATAAAGTTATAAGTGCATTGTTAAATCCTTCTACTAAATTTATCTATGCAAGTAGGATAATAGTAGCTATTAATAACGGGAAAAGAGTGGCTTATCTTGTGCCTGGAGAATTTCCTGGGTTTAAAACTACTATAAAAGTTCTTCTTGCTTTGGATCCTAAATATAGCATTTTGGGATTTGAAATTCTTGCAGAAGAGGAGGACCCTGGACTGGGTGGAGAAATAAAACGACCTTATTTTAAGAATCAGTTTAAAGGATTAAACTATTCTGAGATTAAAGAACTTAAAGTTATAAAGAAACCTCTTCCAGAAGAATACAGAAAGTGTTTGGAACATGAGGGTATGTTTTCAAGAAAACAAATAGAGAGAATAAGAGAAAAATATCAAGATAGTCATATATATGCATTAACAGGGGCTACAATAACATCTACTGCTGTTACAAATGGGGTAAAGGGAATTGTTAAAAAGTTTGCTTATAGAATAAAAGTATTAGATAGGATAATTAAACAACAGCATATAAATGCTGTGATTTAGGGGGGGATATGGCCTTAAATGAAAAGAGCAATCTTGATTTAGTCTTAAATGGACTTTTTAATGAGAATCCTATTTTTAGATTGGCTCTTTCTATGTGCCCAGCAGTTGGAATAAGTACTACTCTTATGAATGGCTTCTTGTTAGGAATAGCAGTGCTTTTTGTTCAAGTCGCATCCAGTTGTACAGTTTCACTTCTAAAAAATTATATACATCCGAGAGTAAGAATTCCTATTTACACATTAATTATTGCTACATGGGTTACTGTGATAGATCTTACATTAGCTGCATATTTTCCTACTGCATATAAAGCAATGGGTATTTTTATAAAACTTATTGTTACTTTTTCTATAATATTATCAAGATTAGAAGTCTTTGCAACTAAGAATCCTCTTACTCCCTCATTTTGGGATGGTTTTGGAATGGGGTTGGGTTTTATGTTTGGAATGATGACACTTGGCTTTGTTAGAGAATTATTAGGTGCGGGTTCACTTTTTGGACATCAGGTACTGCCTGCTAAACCTCTTTTGTTTTTTATATTACCTGTTGCAGGTTTTTTCTGTGTTGGTTTTATTATGGCTGTTTTTAATTATGTGGAATTTTTGTTTAAGAAGTTCAGAGAGGGAGCGAAGGCAAAATGAGGAAAGTTAGTAGCATATTATCTATATTAATATGTTTATTATTTTCGTTTATTTTATTATCAGGTTGGGCGTGGGCAAATTCCGGAAGTTTTGTAATAAAAGGCTCTTTTGTTGGCAAAAATAAAATAATTATTAATTTTGCA
>CAZMNC010000041.1:0-18491 GCA_964567535.1 uncultured Desulfobacterales bacterium
GGTCTCCCATCCTGGAAGTGCATTTATTTCTCTATTTTACAATATATCCAATCTTTTCATTATATCAAGGATGAGGTGGGCAGCCTCTGCTCTCTTTATCTGCCCATCCCATCCCTCTATGGGGTGGTAAATATCTCTATATCTATCTGCGGAAATTATAAATTTTTTATTTGACATTAATTTTTTCTATAATAGAATAAAGATATGAATGAAAAAATTATAAATATATCAAGACGAGATTTTTTTAAAAAGGTAGCAAAAGGTACTGCTGTATTAGCAGGAATAGGAATATTAAATCCTTCCGTAAAATCGATAATTACTGAAACAGAAGGGAAAGGGGTTGTTTTATTCCCAGAAGAAGGACTTCTTTTTCAGTTAAACGAAACAGGGCTTTTTGTATATAAGAGACTCAAAGCAGGTTATTCTATAAAAGAAATAGCTCATCAATTAACCGAAGAATATGAAGTAGACGAGGAAAAGGCGTTAGAGGATGTTAAAGATTTTGTTATATCTATGAAAGATAAAGGTTACATATGAAGAAACCTTATGAACCCCCGCAAATAATAGAAGCTATTGATAATATAATAACTATAGCTACTCCTGTAAGTCCTGTTACTGCTATAAGAAATAAACTCAGTTCATTAAGGAAATCAACAAGAACTACATTTTGGCAAGCACGACCTTTTACAAGACCTACTTTAAGGGCACGTCCTTTATTAGCAAGACGCTCATCAACACGGACACGTCCTATTCCTGTTCCCCTATAATTTTAAGAGTTTATATTTTATGAATAGTTTAGTTGTTGAGATTACAAATTATTGTAATTTTTCTTGCAAACATTGTAGCAGAGACAAGATAGCAAGTAGAGTTCATATGCCACTTGAAATGTTTAAGAATATTATAGAACAAGCTGTTTCTTTAGGTATACATGATATATGTATTACAGGAGGAGAACCTTTAACTTATCCTTGGCTTGATACAGCAATAGATATAGCAACTTCTAATAACATAGAAATTTCTATTGTAACAAATGGTTTTTTATTTAAAGAGAAGCTTCTTAGTATAATAAGAAAACACAGGAATTTGGATATCTGCTTTTCCTTGGATGGTGCGAATGAGAAACAACATGATTTTTTTAGAAACAAGACAGGTAGTTTTAAAGCTGTTATAGAAGCCATTAAACTTTGTAATAAATGTGGAGTTAATGTATCTGTAAAGATGTCTATTTGGTCAGGAGTTAAAGATTCACTTTTTGAGATGGCAACTTTTGCTCTTTCTCAAGTTAATAATGCAAGCTTTATAGTGTTAACTCCTACTCCTAATCTTGTTAAACATGATCTAATTCCATCGCCAGAGGAATATGAAAGAGTTATTAATATTATTAAAAGAGAGATAATCCCAGTATTTAATAATATAGATATAGAAGGAGTATGTGATAGGATGTCTCCTGTTCCTCTTTGTAATCCTTTCTATTCTGGGGTTAACATTGACTATAAAGGGGATATAGTTTTTTGCTGTAATCTTTCTAATGTAAGTGCAGATAATAAAGATAAATCTTTTTATATTGGAAATATTAAAGAAATGGATCTCGATAACGCATTTGTTAAACATATTAAATTGTGCTCCAGTTTTATTAAAAAAATGGCCAAAAAGCCTTTTAGCTTATGGGAAAGGAGTTGTTTTTTTTGTATGTTTGGTTTTGGATTGATGGAATGGCTTAAGTCTTATGATTCTCCTTGGAGAAATCTTTTATGGAAGAACCTAATATAATAGTTGTTCATGGCTGTAACTTTGATTGTTTGCATTGCGTTGTTTCTAAAACATGTGATTTTTCATATATTTCCATAAATATTTTTAAAAAAATAATAAAAGAGCTGTCTGAATTGGGATTTAATTTAATAGGTATAATAGGGGCGGGAGAACCAACATTACACCCTTATTTTGATGAACTTATGAGAATATGTGTAAGATATGGGATAAAAGTAGATATATTAACAAATGGATGGTTTTTTAAAGAAAAATTAGTACCTATTTTAGAAGATGAATATCTTTCAAAAGCTATCCTTAGAATCGGCTTTAGCCTGGATGCCCCAAGAGAAAAATTACATGATAATATTAGAAGAAAAGGTAGTTTTGAAAAGATTATGGAGGCAATTTCATATGCGGCATTATTGGAGATTCCTGTATATTTAAAAGTAGCAATAAGAAAATCTAATATGCATTTAATTGATGAGATAATAAAATTTGGCATATCTATTGGGGTTGAACAAGTAAGATTCATATCAACAATGCCTACAGAGAGACTTATAAAATCAAATGATATACCCTCACCAAAAACAATAAAATATAAAATTATGCCTAAGTTAAATATGTTACAGGATATTTCTGATGGTTATGTATTTTGGGAAGGTTGGCAGTTTGACCAAACCTCTCCTATATTTCCGTGTAATGGATTTTCTAAATTCGATATAGACTGGAATGGTTATTCTGTATTTTGTTCGATGTTATCAAAAACTGGTACAGACCCCTTTAATAATGAGCGTGAAGTAAGTCTTGAGAATTGTTCTTTTGTTGATGCTATTTCTTATCATTTTAATATGTTATCTAAAATAGTTGAATGGAGGTTAAAAGCAAAGGAACTTATTAAATCTGGAAAGTATCCAATATGTTATTGGTGTTATTATCAGTTTGGACGAATATCTTGGCTGACAAAATATCCTGAATCTCCTTGGGCAAAGGGTGTAATTGAGGCATATACTAAGGGTATAAAACCTATGGCAGAATGAATTATTTATCTATAGAAAGAAAATGGATTATTTCTTGTTTACAGGGTAACATAGATCCTTCTTCAAATATAGATTTATGTGAAGCACTAAATATATGCTTATACGATGGTGTAGCACCATTTTTATATTCCACACTCAAAAGATACTATTCAAGCAATCATAATGATATATTTTTTTCTTTTTTTGTTCAGAATTTAAAGGCACATTATATTTTAACGAAGACAAAAAACAAGGCATATCTTGAAGAAATAGCTAATATCTTTTTTCTGCTAAATAATAATGGAGTGAAACCCATACTTTTAAAGGGAAGCGCGTTAATTGTTTCAAATACATATAAAGATGTTGCTCATAGGCCTATAAATGATATTGATTTTTTGGTATCTCCTGAGGATATGGATAATGTTCATAATATATTAATAGATCTGGGTTACAAATTAAATTCTATAGAACATAGAAGTGCTACTCGTTTAATAGATGGAAAAAGATCTTATTATAAAGGCGATATATTTTTAGATGTTCATTTTCCATCAATGGTTTTGTCTATATATAAAAATGATTTAAAGAAAACCCCAATAATTGTCTGTTATAATGGAAAAATTTTTTTTATTCCTCCTCCTGAACTTTTAATTTTACACATAATACATCATTTTATCTTTTCTCATTTTTATATGAGACTTATCTGGCTTATAGATATATCAAAACTTGTTGAGAGGTATGATATTAATTGGGATTTTCTTTATCAAAGGATTAATTCATACCGATTTAATGATATTTTTTTTAATGTTTTAAAGAAGGTTAAAGATTTTTTTTATGCACCTATTCCTGATTTTATAACAAGTAGACGAGATTGTTTTGCTTTTACTTTATTATTAGAGCCAAGAGATAATGCTTTTCTTGCCTCTATTATTAAATTGTTAAATATAAACAGCATATTAGATAGATTTATTTATGTGTTTTCTATTTTTTTCCCTTCTCGAGATTTTATTATTATAAGATATAGCAATAAATCAGTTTTCTTGTTTCGTGTATTTAGGCCTATACTAATGTTATTGAAGATAATAAGAGATTTGTTTATTTTAATTTTTTAATAAATCTGTTTTTTTTATATTTATTCCTA
Source organism: uncultured Desulfobacterales bacterium (assembly GCA_964567535.1). Classification (GTDB taxonomy): domain Bacteria; phylum Desulfobacterota; class DSM-4660; order Desulfatiglandales; family JALVZP01; genus CAZMNC01. The sequence goes on from CAZMNC010000041.1 coordinate 3,904, forward strand.
TTTTTTTAAAAAAATTTAGTATAATTTTTAGATTTGAACACATAACTGCTTTTTTTGCTTCTTTTATGCCTTTGTCTTTGATGTTATTTTTTATATAAAAAGCAGCTAAAGTTGCATGATAAAAGCCATTATTGGGATCTAACAAGATGGCTTTATTATAATAAGAAAGTGCTTTTTTTTCTTTTCCTATGGCTTCATAAAAAAGCCCTATTTGCATATGTAAGGCCGCATTATTTGGACATACATATATCCCTTTTATCAATATTTTTTCCATCCTTGATATTTGGTTTTTATCATGTGGAAACAATACCCTTAAAAAATACAATTTAGCAAGTTTTTCATATAATTCTGCCCTTCCAGGATCAAATGTAAGAGCCTTTTCATATAAAGGGATGGCTTTGACCCAAGATTCTGTTTTTTCTATTTTTTCTGCCCTCAAATAATAGATTTCAGAAATCATTACTTTTGATATTCTAAATATTAGAAAAAAATATATAATAATAACTAAAATTAATTTTAATTTTTTATTATATTTCATGCCTAATTTTTATATAATTATTATAATTTAAATTCAAAATTTCTAAAATTGAACATAATGTAAAAAACAACAGTAAATTAGCTGGGATATGGAGATTAAAATCAAATAAACTATGAATACATATCGCGATTATTCCTGTAGCTGCTCCTAAACTTATTCCCCGTTTTAGACGGCTTTTAGAATTCATGAAAATTAAGATGCCCTTTCTTAAAAGAGTGTAAATTAACCCTAAGAATAAAGGAATAAAAAATATACCGATTTCAGATGTAATATGTAAGATATCATTATGTGCATAAAAATAATGAGAAAAGAGTTTAGGTGGACGATAAGAAGAAAATGAATAGGGGAACGTGCCTAAACCGCTTCCAATAAGCGGTTTTTCTAAGATAATATCTATTGTCCCTTTCCATACTTTTACTCTGTTGTCAAAATTAACAGGGTCTTCCATAAACTTTTTAAATGTTTTAAATCTATTGCTAATAATGCTAAATCCTAAGATAGAACTTATAAAAAATACAAACAAAACTATTATTATGATCCAATTTTTTTGTGAAATTATATGTTTTCTAGTCAAGAAATATGACATGATAAATAAAGAGATAGAACAGCTTATCCAGCCCCCTCTTGAAAGAGATAATAATAAGGCAGTACCCATAATAATGATACAATAATAAAGTATTATTTTTTTGCCTTTTTCATTAGTGTATTCTAAAAGGCCTATAGCAAGAGGTAGGCTCATTTCAATCCATCCTGCAAAATGGTTATGGTTTGCGTATGTTGATGTAATTTGTCCTTTCCAATAGTGGGTACCCATTGAAATTAAATAATCAAAAATACCGTAAAGAGAAAGAATAGAACCTGATATTATTATTGAGACTACAAGAAAGAGGATATGTTTTCTGGTATAAAAAAGATATTTGAGCATAAAAAAAAAGATATGCAACATAATATAAAAGCTAATTCTTTTTTAGTTCCATCAGGGTAAATAGATTTAATCAAAGATATAGTTCCTAATAAGAATATTAACAATATAAAAAGATCCGTTTTAGAAATTTTAAATTGAATTTTGTTTTGTGATAGTATAGTAAGATAAAATAATAAAAAGCAAGTAAATATTACTATTTCATATATACATATCGATAATATATTCATCATGCCATGAATGAATGGTGATATTACAATTAATATAACTAATATCCAATTAAAAAGTGTCATTGTTTACTTTTTCACCTGGGGATAATAACTATAATAGTAATAACCTTCTTTTTTTACAGAAACATCATTCAATACCACACCCAATATATTTTTACCAGTACCACGCAGAATTTCTACTGCTTTTTTAGCCTTTTCAGGTCTATTATAACCTGATCTTAATAAGAGGACAATTCCATCGCAATATCTACTAAGGGCGATAGTTTCAGCAAAAAAGACAGGAGGGCCATCCATGATAATATAATCAAATTTATTTTTTACCATAGAAAGAATAATTTCAAATATTTTTGATGTTATAAAAGGCATTGGATTTTTCACAGAATCTCCTACTGGAAGGAGACTTAATTTTTCCATTTCTAAATCATATATTATATAAGAATTAAGTTTTGATTGTAAAAAAGGGCAACTTTTTTGAAATGGGAGTTGTGTTATAAGAGGATCATCTGAAATATCACCGAAAAAAAATTTACCTTCTATGAATTCCCACATATCTACTGAAGGAGAATTTATTATTGCTAAAGTCTCTTTAGTATGAAGATCAATTATATTTTTTACTCTTTCCTTAATTACTGAATCCAATGCTAAAAGCACAGATCCCATCTTACTTTTAGTGGTTTTAGAAAGACTAAGGGCATCCTTTAATGTCTCTTCTCCTATTACTTTTTGTTTTAAAAGCAGCTGTCCCAATCTTTCTTCTATAGGTCTATTCTCCCAATAAATATCTACAAGTCTACCTTCGTGAAAGATAGCCAATATTTTTTTATCTTCTTTTATAATTTTCATGATACCACTTTTTCCATGGGCAAATATAATTCTCTGAGCATCTCCAAATGAAAAGCTTTCATTAAAAATACCTTTGTTTTCAAGTATAGGAAAGTTTTTTATAAAATCTATTAAACCTTTCTTATTTTCAGCTATCTTTTTACTAAAAGATGGATTTCTAAAATCAACTTCCATTATAAGAACTTCTGTGCTTGACTTTGCAAGACTTATACCCAGGTTTTTGGCAATCGAGGTTTTTCCTTCTCCGGAACTTGGGCTTGTAATTAATATTGTCTTAGGTTGTTTTTCCATTGAATAAAATTTTATATTTATACTTAAATTTAAAAATGCATCTGATATTTCATCATCTATATAGTCTTTATCAAGTATAGATTCATTGCTTTTTGGGATAACAGAAAGGATTGGGAGGCCGATATATTTTTCCACATCCTTTTCATCTCTGATATAGAGATCCATATATTCAATAAAGAAACCTAATCCCACGCCTAACATGCATCCAACTATACTTCCAAGAACAAGATTTAATATTGGTCTTGGTTTTACAGGGTGATATGGAGTTTGAGCTTTTTCTATAATCTCTACATCTTCCTCTCCCATTCCTTTTAACACATCAAGCTCTTTTAAATTTGTTAAAAGGGCATTATAGAGTTCTCTATTGGTATCTACCTCTCTTTTTAATATAGCATATTTTAACTCTTTTTCAGATAGAGCTATGTTTTCCTTTTCTTTATTAGACATACTGGCTTTTAATCTTTTTTCCTCTCTTTTTAGTATAGAAATCTGTTGTTTTAATCCGGCTATGGTTTTTGCAAGTTCTTGTATAAAGTTTTCCCTTATTTTATTTATACGTGCTTTTGCCTCTATTATAAGTGGATGTTTACTTTTATATGTTTTTTTTAATTCCTCAAGCTCGATTTTAGCTTTTATAAGCTGTGATTTTAATGAAAATAAAATCTGGTCATTTAATATTGCTGGGGTAAAATCTTCTATTCTGCCTGTTTTGAATAAATGTTCCAATTCTTTTGTCTTTTCTTCCAAAGACGCCCTTTTCACCTGAATTTTAATAAGATCTTTACTTAAAGAACTAAGATTACCAATAGATATCTCTTTTTTACCTTTAAGAGAAAAAATCTTTTCTCTTTTTTTAAATTCATAAAATCTCTTTTCGCTTTCTTCCAATCTTTTTTTTATCTTTGATAGTTCTTTAGAAAAAAAAGATAATTGCTTTTTAAATGAATCAAGCCTATTTTCCTTTAGAAATTCCAGATAACTTTCACATACAGTATTGGCTACTCTGCTACAGAATATAGGATCTATATCCTCCACATTTACAGTAATTATGCGAGTATCTCGTATATAGGATACATTTACAGCCCCTTTTAGATAATTGGCCCAATCTATTAAGGGATCTTCTTGTTTTTTTATATTATTATTTTCCGTTCTGTTTGGTAGAAAAAGAGAAGAGATCCAATATAATATAGAAGTAAGCTTCTGAATATTTTTTCTTATTTCTTCTTTAAGACTGGGTCTATAATTTTTCAATTCACCTTCTGATTTTCCCCATTGATTCAATTTTAGCTTCTTTGCTGTCTTATAAAGTACAGGAAAACTCTTTATCATCTCAGCGTGTGTTTTATATACTGCTATATCAGTAAGATCAGATGCCCAATATTCCACATCCCTTTTTAGACTTGTATAAATTAATTTCTCTTTTCCTATCTTTATTTTTGCTGTAGCTCTATATATAGGTTGAGCAATAAAAGTAAAAAAAGCAACTATTGTTAATACACATACAAAGGTAGCAATTATTATCCATTTTCTTTTAGAAAGGACATCTAATATATCTAAAAGATGTATTTCTTCAAACTCATCCATTTCTAAAACCTTGACTGTGGCACATATATTCTATCACCAGGTTTTAGAGGAATATCCAGTGCTTTGCCATCTCTTATCTTTTCTAAGTTCACTTTTATAACAGTTTTTTTTCCATTTTCTATTCTGGTTATAGTTGCTCTACTCGGTGCAGCAAAGGGATCAAATCCACCTGCCATAATACAGGCATTAAGGACAGTTAAACCATCTTGATATTCATATGCACCAGGCTTTCTAACTCTTCCCATAACATATATTTTTGAGAATAATATAGAAATACCATGTTTAGATGGGATATATACTACATCTGAATTCATTATAGTTATATTAGAGGCAAGATCACCATTAAACAGTCTCTTTAAATCTATTTTAAGAGTTTTTTCTTTATTAACTAGTTTTTCTATAGGATAATTTTTTATTTTATTAGCTTGGCCCCTTAAAATCAAAGCATAGTTTCCTGCTTTTAAAGTGACTCCACCTGATAATGAAATAAGAGATAACAATGTCATATCACCCTTTATTTCATAAAGTCCTGGCCTTTTAACCTCTCCAAGGACATATGCTTTTTTACTTCTATATTCTTTTATTGATATGCTTACTATTGGACTTACAAAATAGTCCCTTTTCAAGTCTTCTGTAATCTTTTTTATGAGATCATTTACAGTTAGGCCTTCTGCTTTTGTTTCTCCCAAATATGGAATAGGTATAGTACCTTGTCCAGATACAGTTAATACAGATCTATTTTGTACTTTTCCTCCCGCAAATATAATAATTTCTATTACATCGCCAGGGCCTAGTTTGTAATCTTTAGAATAAACACTTGAGCCAAATAATAAAGTAAATATTATCCAATATAAGAATAACTTTATTTTCCCCATAGCTCTATTTTACCCTTTATAGATAAACTTATTCTGTTTTCAGTAAAATCTGCTCCTAACATATTTGATTCTCTCTGGAGACGTGCATATCCTAAAGAAATAGAGATATATTTATTTATCTCAAATTCCAAAAATGCATCTCCACCATATCTTTCATCTTTTCTCTTTTTGATTGTCCAATCCTTTCCTATCCCCTTTTCGTGATAATAATTCAGAGATTCATAAAATACGGAAATTGCACATTTAAGTTTAGTAGATGCTAAGTAAAACAAATTAAAAGAATATCTATTAATAGAATAATAATTATTACCTTCTCCTATATCAGGAGGAAAATGGGTGAACATAAATTCTGTATAACTTTTTGGGGTTTCTCTTGCTATCTTTGCAATTGCAACAAATTTTTTGAAATTTTCAATTTCATCTTTTTGCTCCCTATCAAAATTTCTTATTTGCAGTCCACATGCCCCTTCAAACCAGAAGAAAGGCCTTATGGCACGACGTAAACCTATGAGGTCTTGATATGCTAAATATCCAGATGAATAGTCATATTTTCTGGCAAAAAATCTTTGATTTATGTAAAACTGAGTTTTTTCATTAAGAATATGACCAAATACTGTTTCTATTGAATACCCATTCGAATCTTCATCTGCATAACTTATTCGTTCTTGATAACGTAGCATATCATATAATAACTTTATTCTTACAGCAGTTCTATCACTTAAATAATATTCAAAGAATGGAGTAAACCAATTCCTATAAAATTTTGCTTTTGATATCCGATTTGTTCCTAAATACATGTCTCTTGGTCTTCGAGAACTAATATAGCGGTTATTTATTCCAAGCTTGCATCTTCTTGAAATAATTCTACTAAAAGTAAGATTCATTACATGTCCTATATAGTTCATATTTCTTAGGTTAAATCCAGGAGCGGGATCTATATTTGCATACCTTATTATACGACATTTATAATCAAATGATAGTGAATATCTTAATTTTTGCAAATTTATTCTTATTTTTGGTTCTATATATGTTATTATGTCACGACTTACATCTGTTTGCTTTAAAAATATATTATCAGAGTATTCGCTCATTATATTTAAAGATAGAATAATAGGTGCTCTTACTGCAGCTCCAAGTTCTTTTTCATATATACTTTCCCAATAACCTTGTTCTAAAATTTCATATATATTGCCTGTCCATATGCCTGGCAACCACGAAGTTTGTGCCCATAGAATTTGATATTTTAATAATATACAAATCATGCTAACAATTATATAAGCATAAACATAAATCTTTAATTTTAAAATCATTAACTATCTTGCTTTTGACCCAGGAGTTGAGTAAGACTCAGAAAGCTTAGTTGAATAGGGAGAAGATTTCACAGTATCAACTGTTTCCATAACATCCTTTAAAAACTTAGGGTCTCTAAATAGAGTTAAAGCTGTGGGTTTATCCACGATCTCCCCTGCACGGCATGTTATGGCATACCCTTTTGATTGAAGAGAATGGATAATACCACTACAAGATATTGTTTTTCTTTCTTCAGAAGAAGTCACAATCTGATAAACTACCTTACCTAAAAAACAACAATCAGCCGGTTTATTTTTTTTAACTCTTTTAAGTACAGGATAATGCATAGAAGCTATCTTTTTCTTAAATTCAAATAAATCTCTGTTTGTTATATGTTTTCCTTTTTTAGGAATAAAAAAACTAAGTCCCACGGTATTAACAGTTAAATCTAATATATCCCCTTGAGTAATTACATCTTTTTGTTGTTTCATTTCTCCTGAAAAAGATACTTTTAATGTAATACACACTACCAATTCTATTATTATAGTAATATATAAAAAACGTTTCATTTTTTTCATATAAAACCCTTTTTTTAAAGAGTAAAAAAATAAATTTGTATTTGTCAAGAATAAAGATAATAATATATTAAAAAAATAATAAATGTTTATGAAGCTATTATTTCGAAGGCGTAATATGCTAATAACAATTAGCGGCTTATTTTTTATTTTTAAGAATTTTTATTTTAATATATGGGTTATTGACTGATACTTTGATACTTTTTTATCATGGCATCATAAGTATAAAAAATTTAAGGATATAAAATCATGAACCAAAAAGAAATGATAGATTATCTTCCATTTGCGGTCATGGGACATGATAAAAGAAGAAAAATATTTTTATTTAACAAAGAGGCAGAAAAACTAACTGGTTATAAAAAGGAGGAGGTTATAGGGAGAGATTGTCATGAAGTATTTTCAGGGGGATTTTGTGGTGACAGGTGTGCTTTTAGAAGAGGTGTGGTTATACCAAGATTTGAAATGATCCATTATCCCTTAGAATTTATGGATAAAAGAGGTAAAAAACACATGTTAGATGTTAGGGTGAAACCTATTGTCAATAAATATGGAGATCTTTCAGGTGTAGTTGCTACATTTGATGATGTAATGTCCGAGATACATTTTGAAAAAGAGTTAAATCAAATAGAAGAATTTTGTGGAATTGTTGGTAAAGATGAAAAAATGTTAAGGATATATCAACAAATAAAGAGTGTTGCTAAGGTAAGTTTTCCCGTCCTTATATATGGTGAATCTGGTACAGGTAAAGAATTAATCGCTGAAGCAATACATAAGCTAAGTCCTGGAAGAAATGGCCCATTTGTTCCAGTAAACTGTAGTGCAATACCTGATACATTAATAGAAAGTGAACTTTTTGGATATGAAAAAGGTGCGTTTACTGGAGCAATTAAGGAAAAAAAGGGACGCTTTGAACTTGCACATGGTGGCACTATATTTCTGGATGAGATCGGTGATATAAGCCCTCTTATGCAGGTAAAGCTACTGAGGGTTATACAAACTGGTACGGTAGAAAGGCTTGGCTCTACAAAATCAATAAAAGTAGATGTTAGGATAATATCTGCTACTAACAAAGATCTGGAAACAGAGATGAGAGAAGGAAAATTTAGAGACGATTTGTATTACAGGATATCTGTAATACCTATAAAGATTCCCCCTCTTAGAGAAAGAAAAAATGATATACCTCTTCTTATAAATAGGTTTTTTAGGGATATTTCAGAAAGTTTTTCCATAAATATAGCATCCATATCAAATATTGCGATGAAGGCTCTTATGAATTATCCATGGCCAGGTAATATACGAGAACTTCAAAATGTCATTCAATATGCAATTGTCCAAGCTCAAGCAAATGGAAGAGATTATATAGAGCTATCCGATCTTCCTGAAAAAATCCTTTTTCATAAAAGAATAGGAACAATTAAGTTAAAAAATAATCATAACAATAGTTCTAATAGAGTCACATTGGATGCAATTAATGAAGCCTTAAGGAGTACCGGAGGTAATAAGGTAAAGGCAGCAAAATTACTTGGTATATCAAGAGCTACTCTTTACCGTATATTAAAAAAGAGACAATGATACATGTCTCAGTGTCTCTTTTTATACCTTTGATACATTATTGCAAATATTAATAAACTGAACAAAGCATTTTCTCTTCTTATAATTTGGCACGTCTATTGCAATATTCTAAATAAAAATAAAGGAGAATATTTATTATGAATAAAAATGATAGATCCGACAAGAATACTGTATTGCAAAGGGATCGTGAGACATATGGAGATCCTGATGCTGGAATTAAACAGGTACTCTTTTTGAATCATTACCAGATGACCGGGTTTGCCCTGTATGTGGTGCTTCTAAAAAATATTTTAAAACTCTCCCAAGAGGAGTATTTAATCTATCTATTTAAATAAACCAAAAAATCAAATAAGGAGGGTTTATTATGAGTAAGACTGATAGACTTGATAAAGGAGCTGTTATTCAAAGGGATCGTGAGACATATGCTATAGTTCCCCATATAGCAGGGGGAATATGCACACCAGATATTTTAAGGAAGATAGCAGATGTTGCCGAGAAATATGGTGCAAAGGCAATTAAGGCAACGGGTGCTCAAAGGTTGGCTATTGTAGGATTAAAGGAAGAGGCTCTCGATGATGTATGGAAAGATCTTGGTATGGATCCTGCTGCAGCAGTTGGCATGTGTGTAAGGAGTATAAAATTTTGTCCAGGAACTACATTTTGCAGACTGGCTCAACAGGATGCTGTTGGTATGGGTATGAAATTGGATAAATTATATCATGGTTATAATCTTCCCAGTAAATTTAAGATAGGTGTTTCAGGATGTCCAAACTGCTGTGCTGATTCATGGGTTAGAGACATTGGACTTATTGGTACTAAAAAGGGATGGAAGATAGTTGTAGGTGGAAATTCTGGTTCAAGGCCAAGAATAGCACAGCTTCTTGCAGATGGATTAACTGATAATGAAGCTTTAGAACTTGTTAAAAAGGTAATTGATAGATTTAAAGAACATACTAAACCTCAAAGGATAGGAAAACTCATAAATGATATTGGAATTGATAGATTTAAAAAAGAAATTGGTTTGGGAGTAGCTGAGGAGTTGGCAAAAAAGATAGATACCTCTCAAATAAACGAAAAAGCTCTTCATAATATTGGATATGGTCTATATGTTGTGGGCTCGATAAAAGATGGGAAGCCTAATGCCCAGATAGCAAATACTGTATTTCAGGTGACAGCAGAGCCTCCAACAATTGCTGTAAGTATAAATAAAGACAATCTTACTTATGACTATATAAAAGCAACTGGTGTATTCAGTATTTCAATAATTTCTCAAGATGCCCCTTTACCTTTTATAGCCAATTTTGGCTTTAGTTCTGGAAGAGATAGAAATAAATTAGAAGGAATTGAATATAGAGAAGGAAAGACTGGTGCCCCAATAATTTTAGAAAATACCATCGCCTTTATAGAAGCACGTGTAATAGAAGAAATGAGTGTTGGAACCCATACAATATTTGTGGGCCAGGTAGAAAGTGCTGATATTTTGAGATCTGGCACTCCAATGTCTTACTCATATTATCATCAGATAAAAAGAGGAACAGAACCTGTTACAGCTCCTACTTATAGAAAAGAAGAACCAAAGAAAACAAAATTAAAAGGTGATCTATATAAATGTCAAATATGTGGGTACATATATGATCCAGCAGAAGGAGATCCTGATGGTGGAATAGAGCCAGGAACTCCATTTGAAGATATACCTGATGATTGGGTATGTCCTGTATGTGGTGCATCAAAAAAAGATTTTGTGAAAATATTATAAGGAGAGGATACAATGAATGACAAAACATCTTGTACATTTATATGTTCTAAGTTTTCTCTTGATGGAATTTATCCCCCCCTCATTCTTGGTATAAATGCTAAAAGGCTTGGTATGGAATCTACAGTATTTTTTACATTTATGGGAATACAAGCAATTCTAAAAGAAAAAATAAAGAAGGTAAGATTTTATCCTCCTGGTTTTATAGGAGCTATTCCTGGTATGTCGTTATTTGCAACGTTAATGATGAAAAGGATGATGGATAAAGCTGGAATCCCTTCTCCTGAAGAACTTTTAGAAATGGCACAACTTGAAGGTGTGAATTTAGTGGCATGTAGAATGACAGTTGATATGATGGGATTAAAAGAGGAAGATTTTATAGATGGTGTAATTATAAAAACAGCAGAAGAATATCTAAAGGTGGCAAGCCAATGTCAGATAAATATGTTCGTATAAAGGATAAAAATATTTTTAAGGCTATAGAGCTTGCTAATAAGCTCTTAGATGTTTCTGTGGATGGAACAAGAGAGGCCAAAGACGATTCTTCCATGATATTCTTTGGCATAATAAGAGATTATGCTTTTAAGATAAAAAAACTTGCTGATAAAGTCTTAAACCAAGAAGACAAAGATGAGGATAAAAATTAGGAGGAGTATCCTATGGATGTGCTTTTGTTTTCAAGGCTTCAATTTGCTGTTGCCACATTGTTTCATTTCCTATTTGTCCCATTAACATTGGGGCTTTCTATAATTGTCGCAGTTATAGAAACTAGATATGTAATTACTGGAGACAAAACATATCTTAGGATGGCAAGATTTTTTGGAAAAATATTTTTAATTAATTTTGTTGTTGGTGTTGTTACAGGAATAACTTTAGAATTTCAATTTGGTACAAATTGGGCTCGTTATTCTTTATTTGTTGGAGATGTTTTTGGTTCTTTACTTGCAATTGAAGCAACTGCTGCCTTTTTTTTGGAATCAACTCTTATAGGAGTTTGGGTATTTGGATGGAAACGACTTTCTCCTAAAGCGCATGCCACTATTATGTGGTTTATAGCTGGCGCATCAAATTTGTCTGCTCTTTGGATACTTATTGCTAATTCATGGATGCAGCATCCAGTTGGATATATAATAAGAAATGGAAGGGCTGAATTGACCAATTTTTCCGCAGTTGTATTCCAAAAGTGGGCATGGCTTGAGTTTATGCACACCACAAGTGCTGCATATATATTAAGTGGTTTTTTTGTTATGGGTGTTAGTGCTTATCATATCCTTAAAAAAGGTTATAAATCAACATTTACAAAATCATTCAGAATAGGTCTTATGTTTGCACTTGTTTTTTCACTATTTGAAGTGGTTGAAGGGCATATGCATGCAGCTGACATTGCAGAAAAACAGCCTACAAAACTTGCTGCAATGGAAGCTCATTGGGATACTCAAGCTAAAGCACCTATATATCTATTTGCCATACCTGATGAAAGAAATGAAAGAAATATACTGGCAATTCCTATACCAGGCATGTTAAGCCTGCTCGCAAAGCATGATATAAATGCAGTTATCAAGGGTTTGAAGGATTTTCCAAAAGACAGGAGGCCCCCTGTACTTATAAATTTTATATCTTTTAAGATAATGGTTGCCCTTGGTATATACTTCGTCATTATTACGGTATACGGATTTTTAAGAGGATATAAAATATTTGAAGATAAAAAATATCTTAAGCTTATACTTTTTTCTATACCTTTGCCTTATATTGCATGTGAATGTGGTTGGATTTTAGCAGAAGTAGGAAGACAGCCTTGGATTGTATATGGACTCATGAAAACAAAGGATGCTTATTCCTCTACCATTAATTCCCCCCAGGTAATGATTACTCTTATAGCTTTTATTGTTGTATATAGCCTTCTTGGAGTTGTTGGATATTCTCTTATTATTAAGACCGTAAAAGAAGGTTTGAAGGAGGTATGAAATGGGACTTCAGGATATTTGGTTTTTTTTGTGGGGCCTACTTTGGGCTATATACTTTATAACAGATGGTTTTGATTTTGGACTTGGAATAATGTTGCCTTTTATTGCAAAGGATGAAGCTGAAAAAAGGACAATTTATACATCTATGGGCCCTCTTTGGGATGGAAATGAAGTATGGCTTATAACAGCAGGAGGAGTTACTTTTGCTGCATTTCCTAAAGTATATGCTGTTATGTTCAGCTCTCTTTATTCTCCTCTTATGTTGATCCTTTTTGGATTAATAATAAGAGGAGTTGCCTATGAATTTAGAGAAAAGTCATCAGATCCATCTTGGAAAAAGCTGTGGGATACATGCATGTTTTTAGGCAGTTTTTTCCCTGCCTTTTTATTAGGTGTTGCATTTGCAAATATATTTAAAGGAATACCTATAGATGGTAAAGGCTATTTTCACGGCACAATACTAACCTTTATTAACCCATATGGACTTTTAGGGGGAATATTATTTGTTTTAATGTTTATGCTTCATGGATGTATGTGGCTTTTAATAAAGAGCAAAAATGAACTTTACCATCGGGCAAAAAAAACAGCAAAAAAACTTTGGTTTGTTTTGCTTATTGTTATAATTGTATTTCTGGATTATACTTATATTGGAACTAAACTTTTTGATAACTATATAAAATATCCTATACTTTCTTTAGTTCTTATTATTACAATCGTATGTTATTTTATATTAAGATTTTATATTAATAAAGATAGACCATGGATATGCTGGTTTTTATCGGCTATTACTATAATAAGTATAGTATTTTTTGGAGTTATAGGCCTTTATCCAAATATGTTTCCATCATCTATTAGTCCTGCATATAGTTTAACCGCATATAATGCATCATCTACTCCACTTACATTAAAAATAATGCTTACAGTGGTAATAATATTTGTTCCTATTGTGCTTGCATATCAGATATGGGCGTATAACATGTTTAAAGAAAAAATTAAAAAAGAGGATTTATATGAATCATATTATTAATAATATATCGGAGGTAAATTATGTATTTTAAGCAGATTATAGCGGAAGGACTGGGGTGTTTTTCATATGTTATAGGTTGTCCGATGGCAAGGCAATGTGTAGTAGTTGATCCAAAGAGAGATATTCAAGAATATCTTGATATATCCCAACAGGAGGGTATGAGGATAACTCATATTATAGAAACGCATATACATGCAGATCATGTTAGTGGAAATCAAGAATTAAAGTCTATTACAGGGGCGGATATCTATGTTCATGAAAGTGCACCTGTAAAATTTGAACATAAAAATCTTAAAGATGGGGATGTAATAGAATTTGGAAATGTAAGGCTTGAAGTACTGCATACACCTGGCCACACACCCCATTCTATATCAATACTTGTTAGTGATCTTTCAAGATCTGAAGAACCATGGATTATTCTTACTGGTGATCTTTTGTTTGTAGGTGATATAGGAAGACCAGATCTTGCAGGAGAAGAGATATTAGATGAGCAGATAAGAAATCTTTATGACAGCTTATATAATAAACTCGCCAAATTTCCCGGAAGGATAGAGGTGTTTCCTGCTCATGGCCAAGGATCTTTGTGTGGTGGAGGAATGAGTGCAAAACAAAATTCTACAATAGGTTTTGAAAGACACAATAACCCCTTTTTAAACTTTAGATCCTTAGATGAATTCGTGGGAAAAGTAAAGCAAATAGGTTTCCCCCCAAGGCCAAAAAGTTTTTCAAGAATAATAGAAATCAATGCAAGTGGTCCTCCTTTACTTGAAAGGTGTCCAAGTATAAGAAGACTTGATCCAGTTCAATTCAAAAGCTTTATGCAAGCTGGAGCCATAGTTATAGATACAAGAGATTCTTTGGCATTTGGCGGAGGACATATACCAGGAAGTATAAATATAGGATTTGAAAAAGGCCTTGCTAACTGGGTTGGAATGGCAGTAGATCCAGGTTCAGAAATTCTGCTCATTGTTGATTCAGAAGAAAGATACCATGAAATGATGATCCATCTTCATAGAATAGGATATGATAATATACTTGGCTATTTATATGGAGGTATTTCTTCATGGCAAATAATGGGTTTTGAGATAGAACATCTTCCTCAAATATCTGTTCATGAACTAAAT
>CAZMNC010000042.1:0-10817 GCA_964567535.1 uncultured Desulfobacterales bacterium
AGAGACTTCTTTAGCAAAGCTAGGTCCCGCAATACACGCAAAATACTTTGCTATATTCCATGAGAGCACACTCTTCACTATCTGGGATACAAGCATCAGAGTATTATTTTCTATTCCCTTTGTAGCAAAGACTAAAGGTACTTCTTCTTTGATAAAAGCTTTCATTTCTTTTAGAATGTTTCTTAGTGCATGTGAAGGAATAGCAATTAATATAACTTGTTTTTTATAAAGTGCTTCTTCAATAGAGAGAACAGGCCTTATGTTAGAAGACAATTTTATTCCTGAAAGAAATATCTTATTTTCTCTGAATTCTTTTATTTGTTGAAATACCTCTTTTTCTCTTACCCAAAGGTCAATTTTAAATCCTTTTTTTGCTAAAAGATTAGCTAATGTTGTACCCCAGCTTCCAGCTCCAATAACAGCAATATCTGAATCTTTCATAACAATATCACTCCTCCTCAACTACCTTGGCTACATCTACCACTTTTTCACCGCTATTTAATTGAATAAGTCTTACACCTTGAGTGTTTCTCCCCATTATTGATATATCTTTAACATTGATTCTTATAATTTTTCCCTGATCAGTTATAATCATAATCTGATCCATATCTTTTACATGTGCAGCATATACTAAGGGACCATTCCTGCCCGTAATTTTTACTGTTAATATTCCTTTACCACCTCTACTTTGAATACGATAGTCTTGTAGACTGGTTCTTTTTCCATAACCATTTTCCGTAACTACTAATATATATCCTTCATTATCTTTTATTGTTTCCATTGATACAACCATATCTCCAATTTCCATTCTGATTCCTATGACACCAGCAGCTATTCTGCCCATTTCACTAATTTCTCGACTCGAAAAGCGAATAGATTTTCCAAATCGTGTAGTAAGCAATATATCCTCACCCTCTTCTATTACCTTTTTTACCCCTATAAGACTATCTCCCTCTTTTATTTTTATTGCTTGAAGCCCATCGGATCTTATCTTACTAAAAAGAGCCAATCTAGTTTTTTTAACAATACCTTTAGTTGTAGCCATAACAAGATACTCAGTATTTGAAAACTCTCTTATGGGAAGCACATGAGCTATTCTTTCTTCGGGTCTCAATCTAAGCAAATTAATTATAGCTTTACCTCGTGAAGCTCTCCCTTCTTCTGGGATTTCATATACCTTCTTACAATAAACTCTACCAGTATTTGTGAAAAATAGTAGAATATCATGAGAAAGTGCCAAAAATATGTGCTCTATAAAATCTTTCCCTTTTGCCTTTGCTCCTACAAGACCTTTTCCACCCCTTTTTTGGGCTCTATAAAGAGAAACAGGAGTAGATTTTATATATCCTCTGTGGCTTATAGTTACAACCATCTCTTCATCTGCTATAAGATCTTCTGCTTCCATATTTGCTATTTCATCATTAACTATCTGAGTCTTTCTTGCATCTCCATATCTTTCTTTTATTTTTATGGTCTCATCTTTTATTATTCTGAGTACGAGCTTTGGATTAGCCAGTATTTCTTTATATTTTGCTATGTTTTTAATAAGATTTTGATATTCTTTTTCTATTTTTTCTCTTTCAAGTCCTGTAAGTCTCTGCAATGTCATATCTAATATAGCTTGAGCCTGTATGTCTGAAATGTCCAATTCTTTTATAAGCCTTTGTTTTGCTTCTTTTGGACTGGAGGAATTTCTTATAAGTGTTATTACTTTATCTAAAAATTTTAAAGCCTTTTTCAAACCTTCAAGAATATGTGCTTTTTGTTCTGCCTTTTTTAAATCATATAATGTCCGCCTTCTTATGACTTCTCTTCTATGAAAGATAAATTGTTCTATAATCTGTTTAAGATTTAGGGTCTCTGGTTTGCCATTGACAATAGCTAGAAGTATTATGCCAAAGGATATATCCATTTGGGTAAATTTATATAATCTATTTAGAATTACCTGAGAGTTGGCATCCTTTTTTAGCTCAATAACAATTCTTATTCCTTCTTTGTTAGATTCATCTCGTATGTCGTAAATGCCATCTATCTTTTTATCTCTTACAAGTTCACCAATTCTTTCGAGTAATCTAGTCTTATTTACCTGATACGGTATTTCAGATATAATAATTTTTTCTTTTTTCCTGTCTGTTTCTATATATGCTTTTGCTCTAATCCTAATTATGCCTTTCCCTGTTTTATATGCCTCTTTTATACCTTTTTTGCCTATTATAAAACCTGCTGTAGGAAAATCCGGTCCAGGAATTATTTTTATCAGCTCTTCTGTATCTATATCTGGTTTTTCTATAATCTTTATAACGGCCTCACATACTTCTTTAATATTATGAGGAGGTATATTTGTTGCCATTCCAACTGCTATGCCTGATGATCCATTAATAAGTAGATTTGGTATAGTAGTAGGTAAAACTACGGGCTCCATAAGAGAACCATCATAATTGGGAATGAAATCTACAGTTTCTTTTTCTATATCAGAAAGAAAATCTTTTGCCATTGGAGTCATTCTGACTTCTGTATATCGCATTGCAGCCGGAGGATCTCCATCTATAGAACCAAAATTACCTTGCCCGTCTATTAAGGGATATCTCATTGAAAAGTTTTGTGCCATTCTTACAATCGCATCATATACTGCTGCATCTCCGTGAGGATGATATTTTCCTATTACATCTCCAACTATTCTGGCAGACTTTTTATAAGCTTTATCAGGAAAATTTTTTAATTCATACATGCTATAAAGAATTCTTCTATGCACGGGTTTTAAGCCGTCTCTAACATCGGGCAATGCTCTGCCCACAATCACACTCATAGAATATTCCAAATATGATCTTTTTACTTCCTCTTCAATACTCACTATATCTATATTTGTATCTACATCTTGTTCCATATCTCTCCTCCATTTTAGGATGCCACAACCGCGGCCATTTGAAATATAGGTAAATACATAGCTATTATTATTCCACCAATAGTTCCTCCAAGGAAGACCATAAGCATTGGTTCTATCATAGAACTTAATGCATCAACAGCTGCATCTACTTCATCCTCATAAAAATCTGCGATTTTTTCTAACATAGTATCTAAGGCACCTGTTGTTTCTCCAACTGCTATCATTTGCACTACCATTGCCGGAAAGAGACTGTGTTCTGAAAGAAGTTCCGCAATGGTAAAACCTTCTGCAATGCCAGATTTTACATCGAGAACCGCTTCTTCAACTACAGCATTGCCAGCAGTTCTGGAAACAATATCTAACGCATCAAGTATAGGAACGCCACTTCTTACCATAGTACTAAGTGTTCTTGAAAATCTGGCTATGGCACTTTTTCTTAAAAGATCCCCAAATACAGGTAATTTTAAGGCTATAGCATCTGTATATTTCCGGCCTTTTTGAGTCTTTCTTATTTGCTTAAATGCCATAAATAAAGCAAATATTATACCTAATATATAATGTATCTTTGTTTTTACTAAATGACTTATATTGACTACTATTTGAGTTGGTAAAGGTAAAGCCATTCCTGCTTCAGCAAACATTTTTTCAAAAACAGGTATAACAAAGATCATAATAATAGCAAGAACAATTATAGCTATTATTATAACCACTATAGGATAGGTAAGTGCACCTTTTATCTGTGATTTCAGTTTTTCTAATTTTTCCAAATATGCTGCAAGTCTTTGTAAAGTTACTTCCAATATTCCTCCTGCTTCCCCAGCAGATACAAGGCTTATATATAGTTTATCAAATATATTGGAATGCTTTGAAAGGGCCTCTCCTAAGCTTAATCCTTCTTGTACATCCTTAACTATTTCCTTTAAAATTCGACGAAAAGTTTTGTTTTCATTTTGTTCGGCAAGAATACTGAGTCCTTGTACAATAGGAAGGCCTGAGTCTATCATAGTAGAAAATTGCCTTGTAAATATCACAATGTCTTTAGTTTTTACCTTTGGTTGTAGAAAAGAGATATTTTCAAATATATCTTTTGGTTTTTCTTTTATTTTTATTACCTTCAGTCTTTTTCTTCTAAGCTGAGCTTTTACAACTCTTTCATTTGCAGCCTCCATTTCTCCTTTTATTGTTCTTCCTCTTGGTGTTTCTGCTACCCAATTATATACAGGCATATTCTTCTCCTTTATTTTATAATAGACTTTAAGTATAAAATATTATGAAAATTTCTCAATCCAAAAATAGATTGACTTTATGGTATGTTTGATATTAAGGATTATGATTATAAATTACCGGCTGAGCTAATTGCCCAGATTCCAGTAAAAGATAGAGATAAATCTAAATTGATGGTTCTGTATAGAAATATGGAAATATGGGAAGACTCATTCTTTTTTAAATTGCCTAAGTATTTGAAAAAAGGAGATCTCTTAATTGTAAATAATAGTAAAGTTATTCCTTCTAGACTTTATGGAAAAAAAGAGACTGGAGGTAAGGTAGAAATATTGATTTTGGATAATAAAGGCAATATAAGGACTTGTCTTTTAAAAAGTTCTAAAAGACCGAAACCGGGCAGTATTATAACGTTTGAAAATGGGCTTTTGGGGAGGGTTGAAGAACTTTTGGATAATGGCAAGGTTAAAATGAAATTTGAATATGATGGAGATTTTAATAAATACCTGGAACAAAAAGGATATCTTCCTCTTCCTCCCTATATAAAAAGGGATAAAGATCATCCTTTCTATAAAATAGATAAAGAGAGATATCAAACAATATTTGCTAAAGAGGAGGGCTCTGTGGCTGCTCCTACGGCTGGTCTTCATTTTTCTCCGAGGTTAATCCAGATGTTATCAGATGTAGGCGCTCGTATAGCACACGTAACTTTGCATGTAAGTTATGGGACATTTAAGCCGGTAAGGGTTAAGGACATAAGAAGTCATAA
Organism: uncultured Desulfobacterales bacterium; assembly: GCA_964567535.1. GTDB lineage: Bacteria > Desulfobacterota > DSM-4660 > Desulfatiglandales > JALVZP01 > CAZMNC01. The sequence continues at coordinate 4,875 of CAZMNC010000042.1, forward strand.
TATAGGAGAAGAGTATTTTCATATACCGAAAGAAACAGCATATCTTATAAATGAGGCCAAGCGTTCTGGACGGAGAGTTATAGCTGTTGGAACCACAGTGGTTAGAACTATTGAAACAGTAGCAAAAGAAAAAGGAATAGTTGTTGAGACAGAAGGATTTACAAATCTACTCATAACTCCTGGCTTTAGATTTAAAGTGGTGGATGCCCTTATTACAAATTTTCATCTCCCTAAAAGTTCACTTTTATTCCTTGTTGCTGCATTTGCTGGATTAGATTTTATAAAAAAGGCATATAAACATGCTATAAATAAAAGATACAGATTTTATAGCTATGGAGATGCTATGTTTATTCAGTAGGTTGAATATATCAATATGGGAATAAGATTTGATATTCTACAAGAAGACAAATATACAAATGCAAGGGTAGGAATTATTCATACTCCTCATGGTAGTTTTGAAACCCCTGTTTTTATGCCTGTAGGGACATATGCTTGTGTAAAAAGTGTTTCTCCAGATGATTTAACCAATATAGGTGTAGATATAATATTGGCTAATACATATCATTTATATTTAAGGCCTGGGCATAGACTTATAGAGGATTTTGGAGGATTGCATAATTTTATGGGATGGAAAAGGCCTATTCTTACAGATAGTGGTGGATTTCAAGTATTTAGTTTAGCAAAATTCAGAAAAGTTACTGAAGATGGTGTCATATTTCAGTCACATTTAGATGGATCAAAGCATTTTATTGGGCCGAAGGAGGCCATATTTATTCAAAAATCGCTTGGTGCAGATATTATAATGACATTTGATGAATGTGCTCCCTATCCATCTAATAAAGAGTATATTCAACAATCTGTTAAAAGGACAACCAATTGGGCAAAGGTATGTTTAGAAACAATTGGAGATGATAGAAATCAAGCCATATTTGGTATTGTGCAAGGCGGAATATATATGGATCTTAGGGAAAAGAGTGCAAAAGATCTTGTTAAAATGCATTTTGATGGATATGCTATTGGGGGACTTTCTGTGGGTGAGGAGAAAGATATAAGGTACAAAATTATTAGAGAAACTGTTCCTTTTCTTCCTAAAAAAAAGCCTATATATCTTATGGGAGTAGGTATGCCTGAAGATATAATTGAAGGAATTATATCAGGAGTAGATATGTTTGATTGTGTAATACCTACAAGAAATGCAAGAAATGGAATGCTTTTTACAAAATCAGGAAAACTTGTTATAAAAAATGCTTGTTATGCAGATGACAAAAGACCTGTGGATGAAGAGTGCAATTGTTATACGTGTAGAAATTTTTCGAGGGCATATTTAAGACATCTTTTTATGACAAGAGAGTTGCTTGTATATCGTTTGAACACTATTCATAATCTTTATTTTTTTTCTGAATTTATGAGGGCTGCAAGGGAGGCTATAAAAAAAGGAGAAATAATAAAGTTTAAAGAAGAATTTACAAAATAAGGAGGTAAATTTATGTTAAATTTTTTAGTTTATGCAATGGGAGCAAATCAAGGAGCTCATAATGCACAAGGAGGAGGGATTAGTATATTTATACCCTTAATTTTAATGTTTGTTATATTTTATTTTTTGCTTATAAGGCCTCAACAAAAGAAAGTTAAGCAGCATAAAGAAATGATAGCATCTTTAAAAAAAGGGGATAGGGTGGTTACAGCAGGGGGGATACATGGCACTATTATAGGTGTGTCTGATAATACAATAACTCTTGAAATTGCACCAAAAGTCAAAATAAAAGTTCAAAGATCTTCGATTTCGTATATATTAGGTAGGGGGTCACAGCAACAGGAATCTGAAGATCAACAATAACACCAAAATATATGGGGTACTGAAATGGCAAAAGGTATTATATGGAGGTCTATTATAGCAGGTTTTGCTATATTTATTGCTATTGTTTATCTCATTCCAAGTCTTCCTATATATAAAAATTTGCCTAAATGGGTACAAAAGGTTCTCCCTAAAAATAAAATCCATTTAGGTCTTGATCTTAAGGGAGGAATTCATCTGGTTTTAGACGTAGATGTTAATAAGGCTGTTGAAAATCATTTAGATAGAATGGTAGATGAGCTTAGGCATGATATGCGCAAGAATAAGATTAGATATAGAAAAATAGAAAGATTAGGGTTAAATGGTATAAATATTGTGCTTATGAGAAAGAAAGATAAAGAAATCTTGAGGCACATAATAAAAAGGGAATATCCAGATTTTAATATTAAGATATCAAGGGATAACATTCTTTCTCTTGAATTAAGCTCAGATGCAAAGAATCGAATAATGAATATGGCGGTTGACCAGGCATTAGAAACTATAAGAAATAGAATAGATCAATTTGGCGTTAGTGAGCCAGATATAAGAAAACAGCAAAAAAATGCAATACTTGTGCAATTGCCGGGCATAAAAGATCCAAGGAGAGCTATAAAGCTTATTGGTAAAACAGCCCTTTTAGAATTTAAGCTTGTAGATGATGAGCATAGCGTAGAGGAAGCTTTAAAAGGAAAAATTCCACCTGGAGATGAAATTTTATATCAGATTAAAAAAGATCCCAGAACAGGAAGAGAAATAAGGATACCTTTCTTATTAAAGAAAAGAACGTTACTTACTGGTGAATATATAACAGATGCAAGGGTTCAAATAGATCCTAGAACTAATGAACCGTATGTGCTTTTGTCTTTTGATTCAAGAGGAGCAAGGATATTTGCCAGAATAACAGGAGAGAATATAAAAAAAAGACTTGCTATAATTTTGGATAAAAAAGTGTATTCTGCTCCTGTGATTCAGGACAAGATAATGGGCGGAAGAGCCCAGATAACAGGTGCATTTAGTATGGAGGAAGCACATGATCTTGCGATAGTATTAAGGGCTGGTGCATTACCTGCTCCTGTAAAGGTTGTTGAAGAAAGGACTGTTGGGCCAAGTCTTGGAAGAGATTCTATAGAAAAGGGGATAAAGGCTACTATAATTGGTGGTATAACTGTAATTTTATTTATGGCAATTTATTATAATCTTGCAGGTATTATAGCTGATTTTGCTCTTATTCTTAATATTGTATTTATAATGGCAGGACTTGCATTGTTTGGTGCAACCCTAACACTTCCTGGAATAGCAGGAATTATTCTTACTATTGGTATGGCAGTAGATGCAAATGTTTTAATATTTGAGAGAATAAGAGAAGAGCTAAGACTTGGTAAAGGCCCAATAGCAGCTATTGATACAGGATATGGTAGAGCTTTTGTTACTATTCTTGATGCTAATATAACCACTCTTATTGCTGCGCTTGTATTATTTCAGTTTGGTACTGGTCCTATAAGAGGGTTTGCTGTCACTCTTAGTATAGGTATTACTGCAAGTATGTTTACAGCAATTTTTATTACAAGAATTATATTTGATTATATTTATGCAATAAAAGGTATAAAAAAAGTAAGTATATAGAGGTCAGATATGGAATTTATAAAACCAGATGTAAACATAGATTTTATAGGAAAAAGGAAAATAGCATATTTCCTTTCAGGATCTTTAATACTTTTAACTCTTATTTTGCTTGTTATAAAAGGGCCAAGATATGGTGTAGATTTTACGGGTGGTGTTTTGATTCAGGTGAGATTTAACACAAGAAAGACAATTGATGAAATTAGAGCAGCTTTAAAGCCAATCCATTTAGATGACAGTATTATACAACAATTTAGTGGTGTATCTGAATATTTAATACGAGTAAGAAAGACTAATATAGATCTTGCAGGAATACATGACAAGGTGAAAGATGCTTTGATAAAAAAGTTTGGAAAAGGGGTTGATATAAGAAGAGTAGAGATGGTAGGACCAAAAATTGGAAAAGAATTAAAACAAAAAGCACTTTTGGCTATATTTTATTCCCTTTTATTTATTGCTATATATATTTCAGGTCGTTTTGAAATGAAGTGGGCTATGAGCATGATAATGGCTATGACACTTGCTATAGTAGTTTATACTGCTTCTTCATTTGGAGCAAAGGTATCCTGGCTTATATTTATCGCGATGATAATAACATTAGGACTGTGTTGGTTTTTAAAATTAAGATATGCTCTTGGAGCGATCATAGCACTAATACACGATGTTACTATAACAGTGGGTGCATTTCTTATTACTCAAAAAGAAATATCCCTTGCTATTGTAGCTGCCCTTCTTACTATTGTGGGTTATTCTCTTAATGATACCATTATAGTATTTGATAGAATAAGGGAGAATCTAAAAAAATCTAAAAAACAATCCTTCCCTGTATTAATAAATAGGAGCATAAATGAAACTTTGAGCAGGACTATTCTTACTTCTTCCACAACACTTGTTGTGGTTGTTGCTCTATTTTTACTTGGGGGCAAAGTTATCCATGATTTTGCATTTGCAATGCTTGTAGGAATTGTTGTTGGAACATATTCTTCTATATATGTGGCAAGCCCCATATTGTTAATATGGGAAGAGGAATTTGGTAAGACCTAAGCATATAAAATATACAAGATATAAAAAAAAGGATCCTGGATTCTATGCTTTTTATAAAAGATGGATCTTTTATGTACTATGCATTTTTGGCATTATTTTGTACTTCTTATGGATATGGAATAAAATATATATTAGCCCCCATCGATTTGACTTTTTAACTATCTCAGTAAATGGTGAAATCAGACGACTTTTAAATGGAGACAAAATTGTTCTTCACCCTATGGATAAGGTGAAAATATTAAATATATCTACAAATGTGCCTTTCAACTTATATATAAGGCTCTTTTCCAGATTTATTGATGTAAGTGCTTTAAGATATGATAAACTTATACTTTTATCTTTATTGCCAGATAAAAAGATCTATAAGAAGTATTTATTTCGTATCCATGTGAAATTTAAAAATGATGAATTAGGATATGTAGATTGTATTGTTCAGCCATTTTTTGAAGATTGGATTAACAAATTTAACAACATAAAAGATCTAAATAAAAAAAAAGATTTTTTAACTTTGGGTTTTGATCTATTTCCTGAACAAAAAGAGATTCTCTTAAAGCTTAAATTGGATTTAGCTAATTCATTTGAACATAATGGACAATTAAATAAAGCTATTAATCAATATTTAGAACTTCTCAAATATTCTGATCATATGGACAAAAAATTAATAATGTCTATATATGAAACCTTGGGTTATTTATGTTCTGAAACCAAAAGACCTCGAGATGCTATTAGATATTATGAACTTGCTATAGATATGGGCGATAAGAGTCCAGAAATTTATTATAATATTTCTGAATTGTATAGACTTATTGGTGATAAAAACAGATCTAATTATTATCTTGCAAAACTATTAGCATTAAAACCTAAGGATATAGAAGCAAGAATTGAATTAGCAAAAACTTTGTTCGAAAAAGGAGATATTGAACGGGCTGATAAATATATATCAGAAGCTCTATCTATAAAACCAGATTCTATAGATGCACTTGCTCTTAAGGTAAAGATTTTAGATAAAAAAGGCAATAAAAAAGCACTTTTAAATGTATATAAAAAGATATTAACTATTGAGCCAGATAATATTAATATTTTATATAATATAGCTGTTTTGGAATATGAATTAAACTATATAGATGATGCCTTAAGCTATCTTAAAAGATATATTCAAAAAAAACCTAATGATAAGGATGCACATGAACTTTTGTTTCAAATATACAGGGCAAAAAAAATGGATAATTTAGCCTTTAAAGAGGCTAAGATACTTGTGGCATTATCTCCAAGATTAACTTATCCATATTATTTTATATTTAATTATTTATGGCCAAAGGGTAAATGTAAGAAGATTGTATATTTTATAAATAAAGGTATAAGATACAATAAAAACGTTTTTATAAGAAGAACAAAAAGATTGGATGCACCCCCCATAAACAAATCCACAAATAAAACCAATTTCG
>CAZMNC010000043.1:0-9229 GCA_964567535.1 uncultured Desulfobacterales bacterium
TCTACCACTAAGGATTCAAGTGACTGATCTATCCTGTTAGGTATCCTTTTGGGACGTCTACTTATATCCTCCAATGGACCATCCCTCGCTCTCCTTACTGTATGTCTTGATATGTTAAGTATACGAGCTGTCTTACTAACATTACCATTGTTACTTTCTAATACATCCCTTATAAGTTTTCTTGCTTTAGAAGGTTCTATTTTTCTTATTTCATGGTATATATTAATCATAGGCTGGTCTCCCATCCTGGAAGTGCATTTATTTCTCTATTCCACAATATATCCAATCTTTTCACTATATCAAGGATGAGGTAGGCAGCCTCTGCTCTCTTTATCTGCCTATCCCATCCCTCTATGGGGTGGTAAATATCTCTATATCTATCTGCGTCTGCGGCTCACTTATGCTTGACATTTGATATGAACAAGATTATAAGATACAGTTCATTAATAAAGGTTATTAAGGAAAAATAATGTGTAGATTAATAGCCATAAGCAGTGATGAGCCTGTTTCTCCTATGATAGCAATAAATTCTTTAAATGCTATGAAGGAAGGGCATGATGGCTCAGGTGTAGGAATATTTCTTACAAGTTTGAGTGGTCCATTTGAAGAAATGTCCAACTCCCCCATACTTTCTGGTATATTTACAAAAGAAGGGATAAAAAAATTAGATCATTTTATGATGAATCATGGTTTTGTAACAAAGTATGAAACTTCAATAAAAGTGTCTAAAGATCCTCCTTCAGGAATTCCTAAACGTGATTTATATCTTATCAGGGTATATGAATATCCAGAAGATTGGGGAGATCTTAATGAAAAAGAAAAGAGATTTCGTTTAATGATGACTCGGCTCCAACTACGCAGAATGGGAGAGGAAGCCCAAGATATGATTATTTATAGCTTTTGGCCTGATGTAATAATGATAAAAGAAATAGGTGATCCATTGACATTTGCGGAATATGTTAATCTGGATAGAAAAGATCTTAGAGCAAGAATAATATTGGCACAAGGTAGACAAAATACTAATTATGCTATTAACTTATATGCTTGTCATCCTTTTTTTATTCAAGGTGTTTGTACTATGACTAATGGTGAAAATACAGCTTTTGTTCCGATAAGGGAATTTTTGACATCAAGAGGATTTCCAGGATATATAGGCTATCAGTCAGATTCAGAGGTGTTTACTCATATATTACATTATATGCTTTATAACTTAGGTCTTGATATAGAATATTATAAACACATAATAACTCCTCTTCAAGATAGGGAATTAGATAAACACCCAAATGGTAAATTTTTAAGGCATTTAAAGCATGCGTGTAGGATGTTGACTATTGACGGCCCGAATTGTGTTATGGGTTGTTTACCTAATAAGACTCTTTTTATAGTTCAAGATAGAAAAAAACTTAGACCAGGGGTCGTGGGAGGGAAACCCGGATTTTTTGCTATAGCATCTGAAATGTGCGGTTTAGATGCGGTTATATCACCTAAGGATAGGGTTTGGGAATTTCAACCTATGTATTTGGATACTGCTATAATTCCCCCTGATCGTAAGGAGTTAAAAATATGTCGTCAGACGGAATCATTACCCCTTCTACATTAAGTATAAAGGATCTTCCATGGCAGATTCATTGGGAGAAAGATAAATGTGCGTTATGCGGCAGATGTGTTGCGGTATGTCCTGTAAGGGCTATTGAACTGGGGGTATATAGACAAAGACTTATAGATGTTCAACAAGGATTTGCTAAGGTTTCTAGTATATATAAAATATTTTATGGTATAAAACAAAAAACGGATCTGGCTCATGCATGTATTGGGTGTGCAATGTGTAATCTTGTATGTCCTAATAATTGTATTATGCCTTATAGAAGTGATGAAATAGATAAGTTAAGATATCATATAAATCAAGGGGGACAGCCTCGAAGAAGAGGTGGAAGAAGGAATTTTTCCGATACTATATTAGATAAGATAAAATTTGTTCGTATTTCTATGCTTACTGATCCTGCTCTTGATGCGGGTAGGCATGAGTTTGAATTGCGTACGTTGTTAGGACGGATTTTGCCACCTGAAAAGTCGCTTCAACTTCAAAAAGAGCAAGGTTGGATTCCTCCTGTTAGAGAAATATATCCGTTGATAATAGGTTCTATGTCATTTGGAGCATTATCTCCTACAATGTGGGAAGGCCTTATTATGGGTGTATCATATCTCAATGAAGAACTTGGTATGCCTGTTAGGATGTGTACTGGAGAAGGAGGATGCCCTCCAAGACTTTTGCGTTCTCGGTTTATAAAATATGTAATTATACAGATAGCCAGTGGATATTTTGGATGGGATGAAACTATTAGGGCAATTCCTGAAATGAAGGAAGATCCATGTGCTATTGAAATAAAATATGGACAAGGAGCAAAGCCGGGTGATGGTGGGCTTTTAATGTGGTATAAGGTCAATAAATTAATAGCTGCCATAAGAGGTGTTCCGCCTGGTGTAAGTCTTCCAAGTCCTCCTACACATCAGACAAAATATTCTATTGAAGAATCTGTAGCAAAGATGATTCAATCTATGTATATGGCATGGGGTTTTAGAGTACCTGTATATCCCAAAATTTCTGGAACCTCAACTGCTCTTGCAGTGTTAAATAATCTTACGAGAAATCCTTATGCAGCAGCTTTAGCAATAGACGGTGAAGATGGAGGAACTGGTGCTGCATATAACGTTTCTATGGATCATATGGGACATCCTATTGCAAGTAATATAAGAGATGCTTATTTAAATCTTGTTAAAGTAGGGATGCAAAATGAAATTCCAATTATAGGAGCTGGTGGAGTAGGTAAAAAAGGTAATCTTGCTGCTAATGCAGCAGCTCTTATAATGCTTGGAGCAAGTGCTGTGCAAGTGGGTAAGTATATAATGCAGGCAGCTGCTGGTTGTTTGGGTTCAGAAAGTGATAGATGTAATATATGTAATATTGGGAATTGTCCCAAAGGCATAACAAGCCAAGATCCGCGGCTTTACAGAAGACTTGATCCTGAAAAAGTAGCTGAAAGAATTGTAGATTTATTTTTGGCTTTTGATACAGAATTAAGGAAGATTGTGGCACCTCTTGGAAGATCGACCTCTTTACCTATAGGAATGTCTGATGCTTTAGGTATAGATGATAAAGATGCAGCGGATCGTTTGCAGATAAAATATGTGGTATAAGGATTTTTTGAATATGGATTGTAACGAGATAGAAAGAAATAAGTATTGCATAATAAAAGGTATTGAAAATGGTAAAAGGGTTGAATCTCGTATATTAGAGGAGAGAATCCAAGATGCAATAAGTAAAGGATATAGATATATAGAAGTTGAAGCATTTGGTCAGCATGGTATAGGTGGACGTTTATGGAAATCAGGTGAAGAAAAAGTATATGTAAAAATTACAGGAACTCCTGGCCAGAGATTAGGGTCTATGGGATTTCCTAATACTCTTATAGAAGTTATGGGACCTGCTTCTGACGATGTAGGTTGGTTAAATGCAGGAGCAGAAATCATTGTTCATGGAAATGCCACTAATGGTGTTGCTAATGCAATGGCCCAAGGAAAGATATTTGTAGATGGGAATATAGGTGCCAGAGGCATGACCATGACAAAGAGAAATCCCAAATATGCTCCTCCTGAACTTTGGGTATTAGGTGGTGTTGGAGATTATTTTGCAGAGTTTATGGCAGGTGGTATAGCTGTTATATGTGGATATGAACCTCAAAATCCGGAAAATATTTTAGGATATAGACCTTGTGTAGGAATGGTAGGAGGAAAAATCTTTTTTAGGGGATCTCATAAAGGGTTTAGTCAGCATGATGCCAAATTGATAGATATAAGTGATGAAGAATGGGATTGGCTTGAGGCAAATCTAAAGGATTTTTTAAATAAAATAGGTAGGTTAGGTCTTTTTGAAAAACTTTCTATAAGAGAACAATGGCGACTTCTTGTGGCCAAGACTCCTATGGAAAGGGTACCTCAGTCTCGTATGTCTATGCATTCTTTTAGACTTGAGGTATGGGAAAAAGAATTAGGTGAAGGGGGTCTTGTTGGTGATCTTATAAAAATAGATCGTGAACCTATTCCAGTTGTTGCTACAGGAATATATAGAAGATATGTGCCTATTTGGGAAAACAAAAAGTATCTGCCACCTTGTCAGGCAAATTGTCCTACAGGCATGCCAATTCATCAAAGATGGCAGCTTATAAGAAATGGGCAGATAGATGAAGGTATAGATCTTGCTCTGTCTTATTCCCCTATTCCAGCAACTGTATGTGGTTATCTATGTCCAAATCCATGTATGGATGCATGTACAAAGCGAAAACAAAATATGCCTTCTATAGATGTGAGACTTTTGGGGCAATCGAGTATAAATGCTAAGTTACCTATACTTCCTCCTCTTGGAAATAAGAAGATAGCAATTATAGGGGGAGGACCAGCAGGTATTTCTGCTGCATGGCAATTAAGACTTAGAGGGCATATTCCTGTAGTTTTTGATAGAGAAGATGTCCTTGGTGGTAAGATTTCATCTGTGATTCCTCTTAGTAGGCTGCCTAAGAATATTTTAGATAAAGAGTTAGAAAGGATAAGAGAGGTTATTCCTTATATAAATTTAGGTAAGGATATGACAAAAGATGATATAGAAAAGCTAAAGGAAGATTATGATTTTGTAATTCTTGCTATTGGTGCACAGAAACCAAGAATTCTTCCTGTTCCAGGAAAAGAAAAATTGATTTCAGCTCTTGATTTTTTAAAAAAGAGTAGAACTGATAAAATATCAGTGCCTCATAAGGTAGTCATTATTGGAGCAGGAAATGTAGGATGTGATGTTGCAACTGAAGCTTACAGGTTAGGGGCAAGAGATATTACATTAATAGATATTCAGAAACCATTATCTTTTGGGAAAGAAAGAGAGGCAGCCGAAGCTATTGGAGCAAAGTTTAGATGGCCTTGTTTTACAAAAGAAGTAATAGAAGAGGGGATTTTATTAACAACTGGAGAACTAATACCTGCTGATATGGTTGTTATTTCTATAGGAGATATGCCTGAGGATTCAATAATCCCTGATACTGTAAAACAAGAAAAAGGTTTTGTTAAAGTTAATGAGTTTTATCAAACTTCCGATCCAAAAATATTTGCAATTGGAGACGTAGTAAAATTAGGGCTTATTACTGATGCTATTGGTTCAGGAAGGATAGCTGCTCTTGCTATTGATGACTTACTTTGTGGAAAAAAGCCTGCATTAGATAAAAGAAAGCCTATACCATATGAAAGGATAAAATTAGAATATTTTGATCCTAAAAAAATAAAGTTTGATGATCTTGAGGACTGTGCTCAAAACTGTGCTTCATGTGGAAGATGTAGAGACTGTGGTATTTGTATAACTGTATGTCCTCAATCGGCAATATCCAGAGTAGAAAAAGAGGATAAAAAATTTGAGCTTGTGGTAGATGGAGATAGGTGTATAGGATGCGGTTTTTGTGTTTGTGTATGTCCATGTGGTGTATGGAATCTTATAGAAAATGAGCCATTAGAACTTACTTATATATGAATTAATCATCAAAATTGCCTTTTAAATCTTTATTTCTATTAAATTTTTTACCCTTTTCTCTTATTTTTTCTTCTGTCCATTCTGCGGGATCTTCAACTCTTTCTGCTTTACTCCCTAAATTATAGGAACCTGCTTCAAGTACAGCCTCTATCCCAAGTGGAGCTGTATCTTTTGCATTAAACACATCAACTAATAATGTATATACAAAATTTTCCACATCTTTTATCATTCTTTCTTTTATTTGTTGAGGTTGTCTAAGAATCTTATTCTCAAAGGGAAGATTTAATTTTTTATAGTCTCCTCCTTTAATCCCGTGATTCTTAGCATATGTAACCATTTCATTCCATAACTCTTCTGATACACCTTTATCTGGCACTTTTATAGGATTCCCATTTTCATCTAATTCTGCATTGCCATATTTATTTACTTTTACACCCCATGAAATCATTTGTAATGCTGTAGATATATTTGCTTTTGTGGTTTTTGTTTTTTCTGCAATTTCTTTTAATAATTCCCAGCTATTTCCAGAAGTACCATGTTGTGCGCCTGAAACCTTATATGGTGCTAATACCTCATGAATTTTAGTAGTAAGACTTACATCTATTCCTCTACCTGTTTTTTCTATTCCATGAGTTGTTCCATTGTTTATTGCTATCCAATCAGGAAATATATCATAAGCATTTAAACCCTTTATTAAAAAAAGTGCTTCTTCTGGAGTTGAAAGGCCTTCAATTCCTTTTATTTCACCTACCTCTGTCTCATATCCTGCCCATTTCGGTATATACTTATTTATCATTATATTTGTAAGCAGATTCTCATCATCTGGCATATTTGAGGCATCAATTGCAATTGATGTTATACCCGCATCAAATAGTGATGGTATTTCTGTTTTCGCTATTCTTATATCTTCCTTATTTTTTATTTTATAATGATCTGCATGGACTGCAATTGGAACTGTTATTCCCATTTCATTCATAACTGCATCCACTTGCCTTGCAACATTCCAATAACTTACAGCACAATATCCTTCTGCTCCTCCTTCAGACTTTGCTATTTCTATTATAATACAAGCATTTGCTCGTTGTGCTGCTCTAATAGCTCCTCTTATAACTATATGATTTCTTGCATTAGCAGCAATAGTCATTGCTTTACCTTTTTTAATCAATGCTCTATCTATTACTTTTCCACTTACAATTAACGCCTTAGAATTGGGGAATAAATGTCTTATATTTGGTGGTCTGCCTATTTGCAATGCTTTATCAAATTCTTTCATTCTGTTTCCTCCTGTTTTAAGTTTATAAATAAGATCAAATAAGTAGAATCCTTTGTCAAGAAAAAGTTATTATCTTGACACCTGATTAACGGTCTTTTATATTCCTTTAAACTAAAACTATAGAAGGAGTGAGCTATGCGTTTTCTAAAAAAAAGATATATCTTTTGTTTCGTGTTTTTGTTTGTGTGTTTAGGATATGCGGAACTGAATTTTATTGTTATAGATAGGTTTAGTTTAAATGATGTGGGTAAATTTCCTGAAGGGTGGAAAAGTAGGAATCATAAAATGACAGAAATGGCAAAAAATATTTATGAAGTTGTAGCTGATAAAAATAATGCTTATCTTATTGCTCATTCTAAAAGTGATGCAATTCAAATAGGTAAAAAGGTTGACATAGATTTAAAAGAATATCCTATTCTTACATGGAAATGGCGTGTAGATAAAATATGTAAAGGAGCAGATGAAAGATATAAAAAAACAGGAGATAGTCCAGCGGCTATATATGTGGTGTTTCCTACATGGAAAAAATGGAATCCAAAAGCGATAAAATATGTGTGGAGTGCAAGTAGTTTGCATATAGGCTTTAAAACGAAAAGTCCTTATGCATCAAATACTAAAATAGTAGTTCTTCAGAATAAGAATTCTCCTTTGGGAAAATGGATTAGAGAAAAAGTCAATGTACTTGAGGATTACAGATATTTTTTTGGAAATAAATTAAAGCATGTAAAATTAGTGGGGCTTATGACAGATTCTGATAATACCAAAACAGAAGCTATTGCTGCCTATGATGATATTATATTTGAATCTTCTGATAAATAAATCATGCTTTTGTTTATAATTAAAACCACTATTCAGAAAATTATAACCTTATTTTTCATTTCCATAATATCTTTTTTGATTATACATCTTGCCCCTGGAGAACCAAGTCAAATCAATCCTATGAATCCAAAATTCACTCCTGATCTTATAAAAAGGTTTAGAAAAGAGTTCCATTTGGATAAACCTTTATACATACAATATATAATTTTTTATAGAGATTTATTTTCTGGCAAGCTTGTATCATGGAAAGATGGTAGACCTGTCCTTAAAAAAATATGGGGACGTTTTCTTAATAGTTTGCCTTTATTTATTGTGGGAACTTTACTTACTTGGACATTATCATTTCCTGTGGGTATACACTCTGCTATTAAAAGAGGAGCATTATTTGATAAAAGTGCTACTTTTATTTCTTATCTCCTCATTTCTATACCTGGATTCTTTTTTGCATATATAATTATAATATTTGTTGTAAATACATTTCATGTCCCTGTTATTGGAATGAAAACTTTTGGTCTATCTGGAAAATGGTATCAAATGATGATGGATAGAGTATGGCATATGGTTATTCCTTCTATTTTGGGTGCTACTGGAGGAATAGCAATTCTTTCAAGATATGTCAGAAGTCAGATGTTAGAAGTGGAATCCCAAGATTATATAAGAACAGCTAAGGCAAAAGGCCTGCCAGAAGATATGGTTCATTATAAACATGCATTAAGAAATGCCTTGTTACCATTTGTAACAATGTTTGGGCTTGTTATTCCTGGGCTTATTGGAGGATCTGTTATAATAGAATCTATTTTTTCATGGCCAGGAATAGGTAGAATGGCATATGAAGCCATATTATCAAGAGATTATCCTGTTGTTATTACACTAAACTTTATTTCTGCTGTTTTAGTTTTAATAGGCACTTTTATCTCAGATATTCTATATATGATAGTTGATCCAAGAATAAGGTTATAAACTGTGAATAAAGGCTTTTGGGACATTTTTAAGCAAGATAAACTTGCTGTATTAGGACTTATTTTGTTTGTTATATTTTTTTTAGTGGCAATTACAGGTCTTATATTAACTTCGGGGAAACATCCTGTATTTAATCCATCTATTATAAGGCTTGAGGAGAAGCTGAAGCCTCCTTTATCTCGAGCAAATACTAAGATTCTTTCAATAGATCAAATTCCGCCTTTTGGAATATACTTATTAGGAACAGATGATTTAGGTAGAGATGTGTTTTCCAGAATGCTGCAAGGAGCTTGGGTATCTCTCACTGTAGGTTTTGTTTCTGTTGGAATATCTGTAGCAGTAGGAATTTTTATAGGTGGAATTGCCGGATATTTTGGCCATGAATATATACATTTGTATCAAATATTTTATGTTTTAATCTTTCTCGGAATATTGCTTAGCTCAGTTCATTTAAAATGGTTATGGATTATAGTTTTTTTAATAATTTTGTTATTAATACATCTAAAGAAAAGGAATCAGATATTGAATTTAAAGGTTATTACTGTAGATACCCTTATTACAGGTATAATAGATATTATGTTATGTTTCCCAAGCTTTTTTCTTGTGCTTAC
>CAZMNC010000044.1:0-14895 GCA_964567535.1 uncultured Desulfobacterales bacterium
CAAATCTGCATTTTGTTAGTTGGTATGATCTACAAGGAAAAAAAAACAAAGCTTAATTTTATAATTAACTCTAACAGGAAAGTATTTTTCGAACAGGCTCATCTACCTGGTTGAAAAAAAGATTTTCCTTCTAAGAAAAATAAAACCTAAAGGAGGAAGAAAGCCGTGAAAGAAAACCTCTCTTTAAGAGACTATCTTAAAAATAATAGAAAGAAAACATCAAGAACACTGAAAAGAAATGAACTGACTCTGGCACTTGGTATACACATGTTTTACCAACTTTTTTATTAATAAAGCACTTAGTAAACAGACCCACTTTTGATAAAAAAATTCCAAAAGCATTACAGGAAAAGAAAGAAATATGTTTATTTTTATCAGGAGTCAGAAGTCAATTCATTCATAGCAATACCATAACTGGGCCTATAAAAATTCCGTGTATCTTTTATCTCTGTTTTTTATATAGAAACTGGGATGTATTAATGCATCTTTTTGTATAAATAATAAGAAACTACTTATTATCTGCCCTGTGGGAGTTTTAAGCTCTTAACCATAAACCAGTTAATACTATTAATATAAAAAAATGTGGAATTTAGTGGTAAATATCTCTATACATATCTACATAGATTTCTGCAAAACACTTGACCCTTGATAACAAGTTAGGTTATAGGATTCAAAAAGTTATTGGAGGATTAAAAATTAAAAGAGAACAGTGGAAAAGTAAGATGGGTTTTGTTCTTGCCTCAGTCGGATCTGCTATTGGGCTTGGCAATATATGGCGTTTTAGTTATATGGCATATAGCCATGGAGGAGGAGCTTTCCTGATACCTTATGTCTTTGCTCTTATTACTGTAGGAATACCCCTATTGATATTGGAATATGGAATAGGACATGAAAGAATAGGTTCAGCTCCATTAGCATATCATAAAATAAGACCTAAATGGGAATGGATAGGATGGTGGGCGGTGCTATTTGTAATGTTTGGTATATCTCTATATTATACAGTTATAATAGCGTGGTGTTTTGATTTCTTTTGCCTTTCATTTAACTTGGGATGGGGATCAGATCCTGATACATTTTTCTTTAAAAAATTTCTCGCTGTGAGTAGTGGTCCTTCACATATAGGTCAAATAAGAACTCCTATACTTTTAGGACTGATTGTTGTGTGGTTTTTGAATTGGATAATTATTTATAGAGGGGTACAAAAGGGGGTCGAACTTTCCAATAAGATATTTATGCCCATGCTTTTTGTGCTAACCGCAATTTTAGTGTTTTGGTCTTTAACATTAAATGGTGCAGGAAATGGAATAGAGGCCTATCTAAAACCTAATTTTAAAAAATTATTTGAGCCTTCAGTATGGATAGATGCTTTTAGTCAAGTTTTTTTTAGCTTAAGTATAGGCTTTGGGATAATGATAACATATGCAAGTTACTTGCCTTCAAAGGCAAACATCACAAAATATTCTATTATAACTGCTTTTATGGATAGTGGATATGCTGTTTTTGCTGGATTTGCTGTATTTTCGGTTTTAGGATTTATGGCAAAATCTCAGAACATTCCAATAGAAAAAGTTATAACGCATAGTATCGGGCTTGCATTTGTGGCATATCCAAAGGCCTTGAGTCTTATGCCATTTGGAAATTTTTTTGGAGCTATATTTTTCTTTTGTTTGTTTGTTGCTGGTATATCTTCATCTATATCTATTATAGAAGCATTTACAGCGGCTATGATGGATAAATTTGGCGCGGAAAGAAAAAAAGTAGTAACTATAGTATGTGTTATAGCTTTTATATGTTCGATTATATTTACATCTCAGGCAGGTCTTCATTGGATAAGTATATTAGATCATTTTATAACGAACTATGGTTTAGTGGTAGTAGGTATACTGGAATGTATATTAGTAGGTTGGCTTTTTAATATAGAGTTATTACGAAAACATATAAATAGAGTTTCAAGTATAAAGGTTGGAAGGTGGTGGAACGTATCAATTAGATATTTTGCCCCTTTTGTATTAGGGATAATTCTAATAGGAGATTTGTATAATGAGGTGCTTCATCCCTATGGGGGATATTCTTGGGCAGCCTTGATACTTATTGGAAGAGATTGGCTTATTATGACATTTGTTGCTGCTTATGTCATAGCATCCAGACCATGGAGAACAGATAAACCTTTTATAAAGGGTAGGGGAGAAATATCAGAAAGTTGATAGATGCAACATAGCATTTTTTACTTTATTCATTAATTTCTCACTATCTTTTTTTGTATACTCTTTAACTGAGATAGGTTTCCCTATGATTAAAGTATATTTTCCTTTTTTCATAGTCCAACTGCCTTTTGGTGCTATTAAATCAGTTCCTTTTATATAGATAGGAACAATATTACATTCTGACCTTATAGCTATATAAAATCCCCCTTTTTTAAAAGGTAGCATTTTTCCATCGGAGCTTCTTGTCCCTTCAGGAAAGATAAGTACAGATGTCCCCGCCTTTATCTTTTCTATAGCTTTATGTAATTGTTTTATAGATTCTCTTGGGTCATCTCTTTCTATTTCCATATATCCTGCTTTTCTCATTGCAGGACCAAGAATAGGTATTTTCATAAGTTCTTTTTTCATTATAAATTTAAAATCCTTGGGAATATTTGCTAAAAGGACAAATATATCTGCAAAACTTTGATGATTGCTCATAAATATATAAGTTTTATTATGATCTATATTTTCTTTTCCAATTACCTTTCCTTTTACTCCAGATACCCACAATATAATTTTTGCCCATGGAACGGCTGCAAATAAGTGAACAAGTCTGCCATTTTCTTTATCAAAGATAGATAATATAAAACCCCATATACAAAATAATATAGTATGTAAGCCTATAAAGATATTTAGATATATAGATCTAAGCATTCTTTTTTATATCTTCCCATGCTTCATTCATCTGGTCTATTGTTGCATTATCTATATCTATTCCTCTTTGATTAAGCTTAGCTACCATTTTATTGAATCTGTGGAAAAATTTTTTATTTGTTTCCCTCAAAATATCTTCTGCATTAAATTCCCAATGTCTTGCCAAATTTACAAGACTGAATATTAGATCGCCTATCTCTTCTTTTACTTTGACCATGTCTTTGTTATAAATAGCTTCACTTAATTCCCTATATTCTTCTTTAACTTTATCCCATATATCTTTTTTATCCTTCCAATCAAAACCAATTTTTGAAACTCTTTCACTTATTCGATGCGCCATTAAAAGGGCAGGGAGAGTATGTGGAATTGTATCCAAGATATCAGTTATATTTTTAAGGCCTTTTTTTTCTTGCATCTTTATCTTTGCCCAATTATCTGAAACCTCTTTTGCATTCTTTACTTTTTTATTACCAAAAACATGAGGATGTCTTCTTATCATTTTGTCTCTTATTTTTTTTAATACATCTATTAGATTGAATTCGCCTTTTTCTTTTGCAAGTTGACATAGAAATATTATCTGAAAAAAAAGATCTCCCAGTTCTTCACAAAGAGAATCAGGATCTTTTTTTTCAATAGCTTCTAATACTTCGTATGCTTCCTCCAGGAGGTATATCCTTATAGTTTCTTTTGTTTGTTTTGCATCCCATGGACAACCATTAGGAGCCCTAAGCCTTTCCATAATTTCAACAAGAGAAACCAATAATTCACAAACTTTATCCCTGTTTTCCATCTTATATACCAGTTTTATTTAAATTCTTTAGATATTTTTTTCTTTATTTTTTTCATTTTAACTTTAAATTTCTGTTTAAATCTCTTAAAAGAAGAAGGAGAAATAGGAATAATAATTTTTTGATATGACTTAATGACTATTGGTGCAAGTTTGGACTTCGCTATAAGAGGTGTTTTAGAGGGTATAAAAAAAGTAAGAAGTATTATTACTAAATATATAACAATAAGGGCCTTTAGAGTACCAAAAATTGCTCCAAAGAATCTACTTAAAGCATTAGATGCTCCACCTTCTATAAAAAGAATTTTTATTGCCCAGGCTATTATGCTCCATGCTATATAAGAAAATATAAAAAGGCCAAAAAAGCTTATAAGGGGAATAAACTTACCTTTAGGAAGTATCATTGTTAAATAGGCACTGGCTTGTGGTTGGTAGTAATTTGCAATGAATATGCTTATTATAACTCCTGCAAGAGATATAAATTCTTTTAAAAAACCTCTTATTATTCCCCTTATAAAACATATGGTTAATGCTAAAATAATTATTATATCTAATAGATTCATAATTATTAGATTTATCAAACAGATTAACTATCCGTCAAGATCAACATGTTTTAATATTTAATGATTTACCTATAAATTTTTATTTATTAAGTTGGGTACCTCAAAATATGAGCAAATACTTTCAATTGCTTGCTTAGAATAAATTTGAGGTAGTACCCCAATTATAGAATGTAAGGAACAACTTAGACCTAAAAGTTCTGAACCGCTTTCATATATAGCATCAAATAATTGGGATATAATTCCATATCTATCACCAAAATGTGGACCATTCATAGAAAATGCCACTACATTATATTGGGATAGCATATGTATGTGTGCAACTTTTTTATAAAATTCTGGATTCGATGAAATAGAGAAAGACATTATAGGAGAATTTTTGTAAGGAGTTGAGACAAAGAATGCAAGGGATATATTATTAGTATTTATAAGAGAATTTTCTAAGTCTTTAATATTATTGCTTTTATCAATAAGTAATTGAAATAATATTTGGGAGTCTCTATATTCTAAAAAATAAACCTTAGGTCTTTTTTCCTGATAACTTGCTACTACTTCTTTATATATATCCTGTTTTTCTTTTTGAGCTTTACACCAATCTTCAATAGGTCTTTTAAAATGGAAGTTTTGAATCAAAAATTTTATATGTTGTTTTAATACATCTCTTGAACATATGATTGATATTGCAGAAAATGAATTTGAAAAAATAGTATCCTTTATTCCATTAGTTCTATATATACTTAAAATTTTGCTTATTACATGAGGACTATTTTTATGAGGAAATATAGATAATACAACGGCCTTATTTGTTACAATTTGTTCTATACCATAGGATTTAATCTTTTCTAATACTACTGAGACGCTTTCAGGATTTAACCCAATATTGACATGAGTATTATCTTTTTCTTTTATACAATTAATAAATAATAAATTAATCTTTTGTTTTTTTATTTGATTAAATATTTTTTGTAGTCTTTTTTTATCACCCCTTTCAATAAAGTTGATCCATACAACATTATTTAAAAATTTACATCCATCAAGTTCTATTTCTTTTACCATGGATTACAGTAATCTATTTATTGCTTCCAATAGACCTTGAGTATCTATCGGCTTTGCTATATATTCATCTGCCTCTGTGGCCATACCATCTGCATGTGTATATTTTGTAGTTGGAACTGCTTCTCCAACAGCTGTCAACAATATTATTGGTATATTTGCTGTATCAGGATTTGATTTGAGTTCTGCGCACAGCTTATAACCATCTTTTCTGGGCATCATAACATCTAATATGATAAGATCAGGCCTTTTTTGCTTAATTACTTCTTCTCCTTCCACTCCATCATATGCTTTTCCCACTTCAAATCCTTTACTTTCTAACATCATTGCTATTGTTTCTACTAAATCAGGATCATCATCTACTACTAATATATATTTTTTATCTATCATAATAAAACCTCCTTTTATATTTTATATTTCATTTTATTGATTCATTATTTTATAATTTTGGTCTTGGATATAATCCACTTCTCTCAACTATTTCTGGAACTATTTCTTCCCATTCAATTGCCATTATATGGAATCCTGCTACTCCTTCACATTCTTTAAGTCTTTGAATAGTCTCAATACATATTTTTATCCCTTCTCGGGGTTGTTTATCTTTTGGAATCCCACTCATTCTCTTTACCACTTCGTCTGGAACATCCATACCTGGAACTCTATTTTTCATATACTTTGCCATGCCAGCGCTTTTTAGAGGAGTAACTCCTGCAAGTATATACACCTTTTTGTGTAATTCTCTTTCTCTTAGCTGTCTCATCCATTCTTCAAATCTATCTAAATTGTATATACATTGGGTTTGAATAAATTCTGCTCCTGCTGCTACTTTTTTTGCCAATCTCTTTGCTCTAATCTCAAATGGATCAGCAAAAGGGTTAGCTGCTGCACCTACAAACATCTTAGGAGGCCTTTTTATAGAATCTCCATTTAAAAATTTACCTTCATCTCTCATTTTTCTGACAAGTTGAATAAGTTGCATAGAATCTAAATCGAATACATTTTGAGCCTCTGGACAGTCTCCAAACTTTTGATGATCACCTGATAAACAAAGTATATTGTAAATATCAAATGATGCAGCTCCAAGTATATCACTTTGCATAGCAATTCTATTTCTGTCTCTAACTGTCATTTGCAATACAGGTTCTAACCCCATTTGTTTTAAATGTATGCAGGATGCTAAACTACACAGCCTTGTTACTGCTGTCTGATTATCTGTTATGTTTATTGCATCTACATAATTTTTTATCTTTTCTGCCTTTTTTATAATATGTTCTGGATCTGATCCTCTTGGAGGACCAACTTCAGAAGTTACAGCTATTTTTCCTGATACAAGGATTCTTTCTAATTTACTTGGTGTTTTTATCTCTGCTGTCATTGTCTTACATCCTCCCTAATTACCTTTCTTGGGCCTCCAGCCCTTTCAGTAGACCAATCTTTAATGGGGATAAGCCTTTCATAATCATCAAGTCTTCCCAGTTCTTTTAATCTATTTATTATAAGCTGCCATGCACAATCTATATCTTTACTGAGTTCACATTTTCCCCTCGTAGAACCACCACATGGACCATTCAAAAGTCTTTTGGCACATCTGGCAATAGGGCATATTCCAGCAGTCTGGCCAAGTATACATTTTCCACATGCCTGACATCTCTCTGACCATGCACCTCTTTCTTCACTTCCTCCCATAAAACATGTATCTACTCCAGGAAAAACAAGTTTATTGGGGTATGCTTCTGCAATAAATTGAACTCCAACACCACAAGCAAGGGATAGGATAACATCATATTTATCTATTTGTTCTCTTAGTTTCTCTACATATTCTCGATCACATTGTCTTTCAAGGGTTTCTTCATCTATATCTACTTTTTTCCCTTTATTCATAAAATACATCCTTAAAGCGGATGCAAGAATTCCCACCTCCTTTTTTCCTCCTGCTTCACACACTGTTACACATTCATTACATCCTACTATTAGGATTTTTTCATAATTTTTTATCTGGGTAATTATTTCTTCTATGGGTTTTTGTTTAGCAACAATCATATCTTATCGCTCCTTTTTATTATGCTGCTTTTTTTAACATTTTCTTTATGGGATTTGGCCCTATTTTTTTTATTCTTTGGGTCATTTCAGTAGCTATTTCAGCAAACTTTGGGCCTTCACTCGATGAAAGATTAAACATTTCGACCCTATCTTTGCCAATCCCTATTTTATCAAGTATTTCTTTTGCCTTTTCTACTCGTCTTTTGGCTCTAAGATTACCACTGTTAAAACGACAATCTCCTTCAAGACAGCCAACTAAATAGACCCCATCTGCACCTTTTTCAAATGCTCTCATTATATGTAGCAAATCTACCTTTCCTGTACATGGGACTCGTATTATCCTTATGTTACTTGGATAATTTAATCTCATGGATCCTGCCAGATCCGCAGCTGTATATCCTCAGAATTGGCAACAAAAAGCTAATATTATTGGTTCAAATGTCTTCATAATAATTCCCCCTCAAGTAATGCATCTATTTTGCTTACAATCTGATTATCCTCATACCATGATAACTCTATAGCCTTTGCAGGGCATTCTGAAGCGCATATTCCACATCCTCTGCAAAGGGCTTCGTCTATCTCGCTTACTCCTTGTTCATTTATATAAGGCACTCCAAATGGACAAACTCTTACACATACAAGACATGCTGCGCAAAGATCCGGATTGACTTTTGCTGTTACAGCAGAAAGGGTAATGCTATCTTGAGCAAGAAATGTTGATGCCCTTGAAGCGGCTGCAAGCCCTTGTGCAATTGATTCTGGAATAAGTTTTGGAGCTTGTGCCATACCACATAAAAATATTCCGTCATTTACCATATCAACAGGTCTAAGCTTTACATGAGCCTCCATGAAATAGCCTTCTTCATTTCTTTGAAGTTTTAATATTGAAGCAAGTTCTTCTGTATCTTCAGCTATAACACCTGCACTAAGGGCTAAGAGGTCTGCATAAACAGAAATATATCTATGCAATATATGGTCTTTAAAAGTTACTTTTATCCCTTGATCTGTTGATTCTACTTTAGGAGGATCATCTATATTGTATCTACAAAATATAACACCTTTTTGTCTTGCCTCTCTATAGTATTCCTCTAAGAAACCATAGGCTCTGATATCTCTATATAGAATTATTACTTCAGTTTCAGGATTCAAGTCTTTTATATGAAGGGCATTTTTTATAGCACTTTGGCAGCATACCCTCGAGCAATTAGGAGTCTTTTCATTTCTTGAGCCAACACATTGGATCATAACTACTTGTTTAAGTCCTTCAGCACCTCTTATCTCAAGTCTTTTGGATAATTCCACTTGAGTCATTACTCTTAAATCCTTTCCATATAGATATTCTTTTGGCTTATATTCTTTAGCACCTGTGGCAATTATTACTGCACCATGTTCAATTTTTCTTTCATACATTCCAGGACCTATTAGTACTTCTGTAGTAAAATTTCCCTGAAAACCACTAAATCCCACTACAATAGATTGAGTAAGTACTTGTATGTTTTCATGGTTTGTAACTTTATCTATAAGTTCTGATAGATATTTCTGAATATCTCTGCCATCAATAGTCTTGGTAAGTTCTCGGGCAAATCCACCGAGTTGTGCTTCTTTCTCAATGATAATTGTTTCAAAACCTTGATCTGCAAGACTAAGCGCTGCGTTCATTCCAGCTATACCCCCACCTATAACTACTGCTCTTTTTATAATAGTTATTTTCTTTTCTTTTAGAGGCCTTAAATAAGCTGCCCTCATAACAGCCATACGAACAAGATCTTTTGCCTTATTTGTTGCAGCTACAGGATCATTGCTGTGAACCCAAGAATCTTGATCTCTTATGTTTGCCATTTCAAATAAATATTTATTTAATCCACTTGCTTGAAGAGTTTCTTGGAATATAGGTTCATGAGTTCTTGGAGAACAAGATGCTACAACAACTCTGTTAATATTATATTCTTTAATTATTTCTTTTAATCTTGCTTGCGTGTCTTGAGAGCATGTGAAAAGATTATTTTCGGCATATACTACATGTGGAAGTTTTAAAGCATATTCTGTTAATGATGCTACATCTATAACTCCAGCTATATTTATTCCACAATTGCATATGAAAACACCAACTCTTGGCTCTTCTCCTTCTACATCTCTTTCTTTAGGAAGTTCCAAGGTATTATACATGCTCCATCTTGCCTGATTTAAAAGAATTTCAGCAGCACATGCTGAAGCACTTGCTTCTGTAACAGAGCTTGGGATGTCTTTTGGCCCTTGAAGCACACCACTTACAAATATGCCTTCTTTTGAGGTTTTAACAGGATAAAATGGATCAGTTAAAATAAAATTATACTTATTTAATTGAATCGCTGATTTTTTTGCAAGTTCTATAGTATTTTTATTTCCCTCAAAACCTATCGATAAGATTACTATATCAAATAATTCCTCATATAACTCTCCTTGCTCATCCACATATCTTATAATTAAATCTTCGCCTTTGTTATATAAGGTGTGTATTCTAGCTCTGATAAATCTTATCCCCAATTTTTTTGCCCTTTCATAGTATTTTTCGTAGTCTTTTCCATAAGTTCTCATATCCATATAAAAGATGCTACATTTAACGTTTGGCTCATGCTCCTTTGCTATCACCGCTTCTTTTATGGCATACATGCAACACACAGCGGAACAGTAAGGATTAGTATTTATATCTCGAGAACCAATACATTGAAGCCATGCTATCTTCTTTGGTTTTTTTTGGTCTGAAGGACGTAATAATTTTCCCATTGTTGGACCTGATGCAGAGAGTATTCTTTCAAATTCAAGACTTGTTAATACATTTTGGTGTTTTGGATAGAAGTCTTTTATTTTTTTGGGATCAAATGCCTTTGTGCCTGATGAAAATATTATTGAGCCTGCCTCTATTTCTATTTCTTCTTCTTTTTCAGAATGATTTATAGCTTCTGCTTTACAAGCTTCTACACATTGAAAGCATTCACAACAATATCCACAATTAAGACATCTTTTTGCCTCTTCTTTTGCTATATCTTCTGAATATGTAAGTTCTACTTCTTTAAAACTGTTTTTTCTGGTTTCTAATGATATTTCAGAAATAGGTTTTCTTTCTGTTTTTAAAATATCATCCGGTATGGTTCTAAAATTACTACCCCATTTTTGTTCTTTTCTTCCTCTTTTTAAATCTTCTCCCTTGATATATCTTTTTATAGACTCTGCTGCTTCCATACCAGAAGCTATAGCCCTTATGGCTATGTTAGGTCCTGTTTGTACATCTCCACCTGCAAATATCCCCTTTATATTTGTTTCATATGTAATAGGATCAACACATATAGTACCATTAGGATTTAATTCAAGACCTAATGAAGACAAAAACTCTTTATCAGGTCTTTGCCCAATAGCTACTATAAGTTCATCTACAGGAATTTGATATTCTGTGTTTGGTAATGGAATTGGTCTCTTTCTGCCAGATGAATCAGGTTCACCAAGTTTCATCCTTATACACTCTACAGATTTTATTTTTTTGCCATTCTTTATTATTCTTATTGGAGCTGTTAGATATATAATTTTTATTCCTTCTTTTTCTGCTGCCTCCACTTCTTCTCTGAGAGCGGGCATTTCTTGTTTTGTTCTCCTATAAAGTATTTGGACCTTTTGTGCCCCAAGTCTAAGTGCTGATCTTGCAGTATCTATTGCTACATTACCTCCACCTATAACAGCCACATTTTTCCCAATTGTTAATTCTTCTCCCATGTTGAGCTTTCTCAAAAAATCTACTCCTTGAATCACACTATCTGCATCCTCTCCATCTATATTCAGATTTATTCCTTTATGAGTTCCAGTTGCTATATATATGGCTTTATATCCTTGATTAAATAGACCATGTATATCTTTTACAGGAGTATTTGTCTTAATCTCTACTCCCAAATATTTTATGTATTCTATTTCTCTTTTTAGTATGTCTTTTGGAAGTCTGTGTTCAGGAATTCCATATCTTAACATGCCTCCTGGTTCAGGAAGGGCTTCGAATATAGTAGGTTTTATGCCTTTTTTTATAAGGTGATATGCACAAGAAAGTCCTGATGGCCCACTTCCTATTATTGCAACTTGAGATTTTTCTTCTTTTATAGGAGTGATCGGAATTTCATATAGGTCCGCGTTATCTGCTGCAAATCTTTTTAAGGCCCTTATAGCTATTGCTTCATCTACTTCTTGTCTTCTACACTTTTCTTCACATGGATGTGGGCAAATTCTACCTATTACACCTGGAAGAGGTAACTTTTCTGCTATCATGTTTAAGGCCGCTTGATATTTACCCACTTTTATCATTTGAATATAACCCTGCACATTGATGCTGCATGGACATGCCTGCCTACAAGGTGCTTTATCTGTTTTTTGTATACAATATGCTCCAGGTATTGCCTGAGGATAAAGTTTATATATTGCCTTTCTATCAGAAAGAGATAGATTATAAGTATCTTCTATTTGAACAGGACAAACTTGGGCACATTCGCCACATCCAGTACATTTGTCTAAGCTCACATACCTGGGATGTTTAAGTATTTTTACTTTAAAATTGCCAGCTTCTCCTTCAATACCAATAAGTTCTGCATTAGTGATAATCTTAATATTAAGATGACGGCCGACCTCGACCAGCTTTGGAGAAATAATTCACATAGCGCAGTCATTGGTGGGGAATGTTTTATCCAGTTGTGCCATTATTCCACCAATGGCACTATTCTCTTCCACTAAGTATACATAATAGCCACTATTAGCAAGATCAAGAGCCGATTGCATACCTGAAATACCCCCACCTATAACTACTACTGAACCAAGTATTTTATTACTTGCCATGTTTTCCCTCTCCTTTATATTTTTACATTATCCAGAATCATTGGTAGTTTATCTTCCCATCCTATAGTGGAGATCATTACTCCTGCCATACCCATTTTTTTTAGTTCTGACACCAACTCCGAAGCTATTTCTATACATCGCTTTCTTTTATCTGCTGCTTTTTGTATACTTCTTATTGTTTGTTCTGGTATAGAAATATGTTTGATATTTCTGTCTATATAACGGGCCATTCCAGCAGATTTGAGGAGCAATACAGTTGGTATGATAGCTATTTTATTTGGATCTATCTTTTTTAAGAATTGACTAAAATGGTGAAGATCAAATACTGGAGTAGTAATTACAAATTTTATTCCAGCATTTATCATATTATAGAGATTCTCTATTTCTATATCTAAGGCCCCTCCCATAATGCCCGCATTTACTACAGAACCTACAAAAAAGTTAGGTGGAGTATTTAATTCTATACCTGCAAGATCTCTGCCTGATTGAAGAATTTGTATTGCCTCGATTAATTCTATTAATTCCAGATCATATACTTCTCTTGCTTTTGGATGGTCTCCAAACCTGATATCCTCTCCAGGAACTGCCATAATATTAGGTATGCCAAGAGCTGATGCAGATAAAATATCTGCTTGAAGGGCTAATCTGTTTCTGTCTCTACAACAAATTTGGAAAACAGTTTCAAATCCATGATTCTGTAAATATAAACAGCCTCCAAGAGAACTTGCTTTCATTACTGCATTTGCCATTTCTGGAACAACAATGGCGTTTACTCTTCCTTTTATTAAATTGGCATTTCTAAGCATATAAGAAAAGTCTGCCCCTTTTGGGGGTTCAAATTCACCTAAAATCACGAATTCTTTGCTCTTTATCTTTTCTTCTATAGTTGACTTGGCCATTTTATTTGAACCTCCACTACAACTTGTTTATGGCATTTAAAATTGCCATTTCAAGGTCATTCATACCAAATGACTTAATATGATAAAAAAATATGCCTTGTTGCCTAAATTTACTCTCCAGTTCAGGGGTATTGGTTTCTGCGCATATAATTATAGGTAGATTTTTCTCCATTCCTTTTATTATTGAAACAAAATCTACATCCTCTTTTAAAAGATCTGCATCTAATACCAAAACATCTATTATATTGTTTTGAATAGCTTGAAGCGTTTTTTTGAGAGTGTTGACACATATCATTTTCATATCATTTATCCTTGAAAATATGTTAAGTTCTAAACATAAACTTGGTTTTGGCTCCGCTATAAGAAGTGATTTCTTTTCCCTCATTAAATTACCATTATATAATCACTTTAATATAAATATTATGCAAAGAATATGCCTATAGATTATGAATTATGTTTTTTTGTTATTAAGATGGTAGGAAGGCCATAAATTGAAAGATTATTAAATACATATGTCTATTTTTTGAGAAAAAAAGTAACATCGTGTTACAAAATTTCCCGATAATTTTTATATAATAAAAATAAATGTTCATAAATATTATGAATATTTATTATATAATTTATTATATAATTTGAAATCCAATTGCATCGAATATATAGGCATAGAGATATTTACCCCCTCTATGGAGGAAAGGAATAGGCAGATAAATAGAGAGCAGAGCCTTCCTACTTCAGTGGTGTAAGAAGCATAAAAGATAGGATTCAGGTAAAGAATGGCAAAAGAAGACATGAGATGGCAGGATACATGGAATTTATATTGATCCAGTTATGGTATTACTATGAATGGGTTAACTCCTTATGAAAAATTAAAGTGAAGGATGTTAAATAAATATATCCTTTCTTTTCTTATATAACACTTCTGAAACTATTTTTACAAAAATGTCTTTATTTATTCACTAAGTGCTATCTCAACAATCTAAAAAATATGTTTTTAAGGACAAAGACTGAAGTTTCAACTCATATGATTATTTTTATTTTCATATTGAATAAAGAATTGTTGAAGCATACTTTAAATAACATGAAAATTATAGACAAATTCAAAATTTTATGTAAAATATCTTTTATATCAAGTAATAAGGGGTAAAACATGAATAACTGGTTCACAAGGGTAGTGTTTTCTTCTATTGGAAAAAAACTAATTATGGCAATAACAGGGCTATTTTTTTGTATTTTTATGTTGATTCATATAATTGATAACATGATGATATATAGAGGCAAAACTGTATTTGAGTCATATGTAAGATCGCTTCATTCGTTTCCTCTTCTTATTTCATCGGTTGAAATAGGGCTTATAATATTTGCTTTTTTGCATATAGGGTTTGGGATGATACTTTTTTATGAAAACTGGCGAGCAAGGCCTATAAATTATAAGTTAATAAAAGGAGCTGGTGGAAAGACATTAAGTTCGAGGTTGATGCCATATACAGGACTCTATATATTGGCTTTTGTTATAATTCATCTTATAAACTTTCGTTTTGCAGAACAAAAAACAGAAAGTATCTATGATTTGTTAAATATTGCTTTTTCTAACCCCTTATATGTAGCATTTTATTTATTTAGTGTAATAGTTGTTGCACTTCATATTAGGCATGGTTTTTGGAGTGCATTTCAAAGTTTAGGCTTAAATCACTCTAAATATATGCCCTTAATAGAAAGGATAAGTCTTGTATTTGCTATAATATTAGCTATTATCCTGGGTTCTGTTCCTATATATTTTTATCTTTAATGGAGGAGTCTTATGAAACTTGATT
>CAZMNC010000045.1:0-4277 GCA_964567535.1 uncultured Desulfobacterales bacterium
TTCAATAGAACTGGGAAATCTTATTTTAAATATTTCACAAGATCTCTTTAATCTCCATATATGCTCTTTAAAAAAAAAGAGTTTCCCTTTATCTGAACGAATTGTAGTAAAAAATCCATCTCCATAAAGAAAACCTCTATCATATATAGATAAACAAGCGTCCTTATATAATATAATGTTGCCATTCATATATATATAATCACTAAAAGACATACTTTTTCCCTATAATATCAAAAAATACTTTAGCTTTATTCAAAGTTTCCTCATACTCTGCTTCTGGATCTGAATCATATACAATTCCTCCACCTGCACCATAATACGACATATTATCTTGTATTATCAACGTACGAATAGCTATACTTAAATCCATTCTATGATGGACTCCTATATATCCAATAGATCCTGTATATACATGTCTTACATTAGGTTCCAGTTCATCGATTATTTCCATAGCTCTTATCTTGGGACACCCTGTAATAGAACCACCAGGGAAAGTAGAATTAATTATTTGAGTAAACATATCCTGATATCTATTCAGCTCTCCTTCTATAATAGTAACTAAGTGATGAACATATGTATATGTTTCTATCCTTTTATGTTCTTTAACCCTTACTGAACCAGACCTGCATATCTTGCCTAAATCATTCCTTAATAGGTCAACTATCATAGAAAGCTCAGCATCATCTTTAGGATTATTTAAAAGATCTTGTTTATAACACAAATCCTCTTGCACTGTTTCTCCCCTCGGCCTAGTCCCTTTTATAGGCCTTGTTTCTATTATGAATCCATCACTCCAAAGAAATCTTTCCATTGAAGTAGATACAATATAACTACTTCCCATATTTATATATGCATAAAAAGGAGCTGGCTTAGATAAAAAAAGTTTAAAAAACAAAGATAAAGGGTCTCCTTTAAATTCTGCTTTAAATCTTTGAGATAAGTTTATTTGATATACGTCTCCATGCCTTATATAATATTTTATTTGTCTTATTGCATTTATATAAGCTTGACGTGAGAAATTACTTTTTATTAAACCAAAATCAAATCTATCAGATAATAAATCATGATGTACTTTGAAATCAAAATTGATTGAATTATCATAAGTATTATCAAATCCCCATATATATATATTAAGACAAAAATCTTTTTTATCAAAAACTAAAACCTTTGAAGGATAAATCCAAAAAATATCAGGTAAACAAATGTCATCTTTTGATCTTTGATTTAAACATGATTCTACTATATTTTTGTATTCATAAGCAATATATCCTAAGAACCCTCCTATAAATTGATCCTTATCATAATTTAATTTGTCTGAAATTTTGTTAATAATATTATCAACATAAGGTAATAATGAATACACATCTAAATACTTTGTTCCCTCACCTTTTACCCATAAATATCCTTTTTTGCCTTTTGACCATATAATAATAAGAGGATCCCATCCTGCTATACAATATCTGGAACAATCAGTTTCACCACCACTTAATAACATAACAGATGGAGAAATTTTCATATAAGGCATAGTTATGAAAAAAAAATCTTCAGCACTATTACAATAAACTCTTTCTAATGTATTAGATCTCTTAAGAGAAGGATATAAAAGCATTTTTAATTACAATTTAAAAAATTTTTTATTATATCTTTTCCATAATCACACATAAAAGATTCGGGATGGAATTGAACCCCATATAATGGATATTGAGGATGAGCAATGCTCATTACAACACCATCTTTACTTTTTGCTAAGATATCAAGACACGATGCAACAGGCTTGCATTGCAATGAGTGATAACGTGCTACTTGAAATGGCGACGGCACACCTAAAAATATACCTTTACCATCATGATAGACAAAATCTTTTTTACCATGCATAGGAACAGGAGCAAGATCTGTCTTTCCGCCAAAAACTTCATTTATTACTTGCATTCCCAAACAAACTCCAAGGATAGGAACAACTTGATAGAATTCTTTTACTAACTGGGCACTAATCCCAGCATCCCTAGGAGTTTCTGGCCCAGGCGATATACAAATCCAATCAAATACTATACTTTTTATCTCACCCACTGAAATTCAATCATTTCTAAATACCAAGACCTCTACATTAAAGATAGAAAATAATTGAAAAAGATTATATGTAAAGGAATCATAATTATCTATTATTATAAGACGCTTCATAATGACAAACTACCCATTCAAACTTAAAAAGATCATAGCTTTTTAAACCAAAAATTCTCGAAGTGCAACCGCAGTTTTCATAGTGGCTTACTTACCTCAACCATAGCAATTATTTATTGGCATAGTGTTTTTTAAATTTTTACCTATTGTTCCTTCGGCCTTTTTGTTCTCTATAATTTTTTTATTTTTTTACCCTGCAGTCTTTATTTATTAGCTACATCCATATCCATCCCCTATATCTAAAAAATAAAAAAATAAATATATAACCATTTTGCCCTGAAAGAATGCATATTCAATCTCCTGTAAATCAAATCCCTAAATTTTAATTACGCTTATAAAAACTCAACACACAATAAAACATCGATTTTTCTTATATACATAAATATTTATATCAAAAGTTTCTATTTGACTAATCGGTTTTTTATAAATATATAACTGGTCAGGAGAGTAGTTATGATTATTGGTTTTGTTGTTATTGTATTGATATTTATGCCGCATATCAGCTCAGCCGTTGAACTTGATCTTTTTGGTCAACAAATAAATGTAACAGGGCATATAACACAAGAATTTGCCTTTTCGGCTCATACAGACAAAGCTATAAATGGAAAACATTATGATGAACCCGGACTTCATTCCGCATATTTTACATTTTACATAGATAGTACTATCTGGCTCACTCAGAATATTCACATTCGTATTATAAATAGACTTTTGGGGGATTGGATATACTCTATAAAAAGAAGTAATAAAAGCTGGAAAAAAAGGCTTTTTACAAGATCAAATACCCCTCTCCATTTGGAACTGACACCTTATGATATCATAAGGGAATTCTATATTAACTGGATGAGTGAACATCTGTCAATTCGTATAGGAAAACAGCAGATTGCATGGGGAGAAGCAGATGGTATAAGACTTTGTGATATTATAAACCCGCTTGATATATCTCGTGAAGGGCCGTTTAGAGATTGTGATGAAGGTTATGAAGGAACTCGTATTCCGCTATTCCTTATAAGGATGAATTATACATTAGGAGGAAAATCATTAGGACCTATATGGAGACCAGAAATAGAGTTCGTATTTAATCCAGGGGATATACGAACCACCAGAATATTTGATAATAGTATTTGGAGCTATCATCTACCAATTCTACCTTCTGGATTAAACATAAAAATTATAGATGGTAGGAAAAGCAGGACTTTAGATCATAATGAATGGGGTTTTCGACTGAAGGGATACATTTGGGATACGTTCGTGACTTTAAATTTCTGGAGAGGTTATCTTCATGACCCTGTTTTAAGGACAGTCTATTTTGATCCATTTACAATGACTTTAATCCTTAAAAAAGTCTATCCAAAAATAAATTCCTATGGATTTACAGCCACACGAGAACTTTATTGGTTTAGAAAAATTTTCAAAGGCCAAATAAATCCTGTATGGAGGATAGAACTACTGTATCAGCAAAATTATCCATATAATACCCAATTTCTTGGCAATTCAAGAAATGAGCTAAATGAAAAAGATGTTATTAGATATATGTTGGGACTTGATTGGCCCGTATGGATAAAGTTTATAAACAAAGAAAAAAATATTTTTATTTCTGCCCAATTATTTCACTACCACATCATAAATTATCCTCACACATATAAATTACAGGTTGGAGCATATAACGATTGGATAGCAAGAGAAGATCAGTTTTATTCTTCCTTTATCTTAAAGACAAGCTATTTTCATGATTTTCTAAAGCCTCAAGTTCTTACAGTTATGGATTGGACATATGGGACATGGTGGCTTAAGCCTAAAGTAAAATTTGAGATAGGAAACAATTGGAGGCCAGAAGTAGGAGCAATTTTTGTATTTGCGGGAGCAGATGACTACAGAAGAGAATTTGGACATTGGGCAGACAGAGATGAAGTATACATAAAAATGACATACCAATTTTAAGGGAGGCAAAAATATGAGAAAAAACATCACACGAAGAGAATTTATGCAGTACATAGGAACAGTTGGGATAGCATCAGGTTTTTTATTAAGCCTTCCTGAAAAAATATTTTCAGAAGACAGGTGGAAAGACCCAGATCTTGAAAGAGAAGATTTTCCTG
>CAZMNC010000046.1:0-6053 GCA_964567535.1 uncultured Desulfobacterales bacterium
CAACACCCAGATCAATTACATCAATACCCTTTGCTAAAGCTTCTTCTTTTTTTCTGTCTAATTCCTTAAAAAGATATGGTGGCAATTTTTTTAGTCTATCTGCTATATTAAACATATATATTTCTCCCCATCATCTTAATCCTAATACATCCTGCATATCATATAGCCCTGGAGTCTGATTAACCACCCATATAGCAGCTTTCACTGCTCCTCGTGCAAAATTATCTCTATTGTGAGCTTTATGAGTAAGTTCAAGCCTTTCTCCTATACTACTAAATATGATAGTATGTTCTCCTGTTATATCACCTGCTCTTACAGCATGTATACCAATTTCATCTTTTTTTCTTTCACCTATTATTCCTTGTCTACCATAAAGAGCCACGTCATCCAACTTTATTCCTTTACTTGCAGAAATTATCTGTGCAAGCCTTAAAGCTGTTCCACTTGGGGCATCTTTTTTAAAACGATGGTGAAGCTCTATTATCTCTGTATCATAATCATTCCCTAACAACTTGCTAATATCATGGGCTATTTTAAACATTACATTTACACCTATACTCATATTAGGAGCCATTACACAGCGTATTTTTTTTGCGATAGATACAATCTCATCTAACATATTACCATGAATTCCTGTGGTGCCTATTACCATGGCAATTCCTTTTTCAGCCACAAGCTTTATATTATTATAGGTTGATTTAGGTGTGGTAAAATCTATAACTACATCTCCTTTTTCTAATATTTTGCTTAAAGAAGGTTCAATTTTTATACCTATTTCTCCTATCCCTGCTACAATTCCCACATCTCGACCAATATCTGGATGATCATTTCTCTCAAAAGCTCCCACCAAAACAATTTCTTTAGTGTTGTTAATAACATTTATAATCCTTTTCCCCATCCGACCAGAGGCACCTGCTACAATAGCTTTAACCATAATACTCTCTCCTATATAAGATTATATTGCCTTAATATGCTTTTTAGTTTTTCTAAATTTGTGGAGCTCATGGAACAAAGAGGTAATCTTAATTCACCACTTATTTTTCCCATAAGAGAAAGAGCAGTCTTTACAGGAATAGGATTAGTTTCCAGGAACATTGCCTGACATAAAGGCAAAAATTTTAGATATAATTCTTTTGCTTTGTTGACATCACCTTTTTCCCAAAGTTCTATCATATCTGAACTTTGCTTTGGTACTATATTTGCAATAACAGAAATCACCCCTTTGCCTCCCACAGCCAAAACCGGAAGTGTGAGAGTATCATCCCCTGAAAGGAGGGTTATTTTATCTCCTGCCAAATTCATTATTTGAGCCATTTGCACAAGATTTCCTGAAGCTTCCTTTATAGCAACTATTTCTTTGTATTCAGCAAGTCTTGCTACTGTTTCTGGTAGCATGTTGACACCAGTTCTTCCTGGTATATTGTATAAGATTTGAGGAAAAGAAACTTCTTTAGCAATTGTAGAAAAATGTTGATAAAGTCCTTCTTGAGTAGGCTTATTATAATAAGGAACTACCTGTAATGTAGCATCAGCACCGGCCTCTTTTGCAAATGAAGTTAATTCTATAGCCTCTTTTGTATTATTAGCTCCTGCTCCTGCAATTATTGGTACTCTTCCTTTTACCGCATCTACAGCTATTTCTATTACTCTTTTATGTTCTTTGAAACTCAGAGTAGCTGATTCTCCTGTTGTACCACATGGAACAATAGCTTTTGTCCCATTCTCTATCTGAAATTCTATAAGTTCTCTAAAACCTTCTTCATCGATTTCGCCATTCTTAAAAGGTGTAACAATAGCTACAATAGAACCCTTAAACATATACACCTCCTTATTTTTTAGTAAAAAGCTTCTTCATGGAGTTTCCCTTTATATATGATATTTGTATCCCCTTCAAGCCATATATTGAAAAATTTTTTATTGTCCATATCGAAGTATATTTTAAGTATCTCTCCACTTTTTGTTTTAACTTCTACAGGAGAAATATTGCCATCTCTTATAGCAGAAATAATAGCACACGCTATGCTCCCAGTTCCACAAGCTAATGTCTCATCTTCTACCCCTCTCTCATAAGTCCTTATATAAAGAATATTGTTTCCTACTTTCTTCATAAAATTTACATTTGTACCTTCAGGTGAAAATATATCATGAAAGCGTATTTTTTTCCCTATCTCTTTTACAGGAACATTTTCCAGATCATCTATTCTTATTACCACATGAGGAACTCCCGTATTTATAAAATCAATACTATTCCAGTTTATAAGATTAGGCAATTTAACATCCATATTTAAATCTTTAGGATCAGTCAAAAGGACCTTTACTCTTCTTCCCATAACCTCAGCAGATATAGGACCAGCCATTGTTTCAAAGGCCATATTTTTAGAAGCTATATTATTTAAATAAGCAAATCTTGCAACACAACGAGCGCCATTTCCGCACATTTCTGCTTCACTTCCATCAGCATTAAAAAATCTCCAAGAGAAATCATACTTGGTTGATTTTTTTATGAATATTACCCCATCTGCACCTACTGAGAGTTTTCTTCTACATACAAGTTTTGAAAATTGAATCATATTTTCGTCTTTTATATAATCTTCTCTATCATCTATTATGATGAAATCATTTCCACTTCCACTCATTTTCCAAAAGTCTATCATTTTAGCTTATCTTATCATTTGAAATTTTTATTTTTTAAACATATATTCTTTTATGATGCAAGTCCCAAAACAAAGAGATTTAGATCATGTATATTCGGAAAATAGCAAAGGAATTATATAGTATATACAAAAAGATTGAAATTATGGAGAAAGAACTCAAAAAAGCTGATTCAGTAGAAAAAGCAGTACTTTTGGAAAAGATTAAAAAACTTAAATTGGAAAAGAAAAAAATAAAAGCTATACTTGAAGGTATGAAAAAATATCCTAATATAAAAATTCCCAGGTAATTCATTTTTTAATCTGAATAAATGCAAGCCAAAAAGCGCCTATTAATATAATAAGACCTCCTATAAACTCTTTTATATTAGGTACAGTTCCTAAAAACAAGTATGCCATTGGAAAGACTAATATAGGTTGTAGTATAAGCAATATACTTGATTTGGAAAGCTCCCAATATTTATAGGATCTAAATAAAAACAAAAAACTGGCACATGGGCCTAAAAAAGCTCCTAACATTGTTATGTACCAACAAGATATTCTTACATTAAAATCTATTTTATGTGAAGCAATTGCATAAATACTAATAAATATGCTGGCTATGGCAACTCTGTATAATACCATAATATTAGGATGTATCCTATTGACATAGGTTTTAGCTATAATTAGTTGAATTGCTCCTGCACATTCTGCCAGTAATGTTAAAATAACTCCTTTTCCTACTATATTCCATTCCCCTTTAATACTAACTATACTTCCTAAAAACATAATAATAATCGCTATTATTTCGTCTCTCATAAGCTTTTCTTTTAGAAATATAACACCTGATATTACTGTAATAACAGGGAATAATCTCCAAAGAAATGAAGAGAAGACAGGATCAAGAACTGACAGTGCTGACCACGACAAAAGCATTGTAATACCTGTAATTATACCAAGGATTATAAGAGGTACTATATTATTAGAAAAAAATAATTGTTTTCTGCTTTCAGGTGAGGTTAAGGCAATAATAAAAGAATAACATGTAGCAAAAACTGTCCACACAAGACTAAAAGTTTCGGGATTAAAACCTGTAAGTCCAAATTTGGCTGTAATAAAATTTGTAGATAAAAAAATAACAGCTATTAAAGAATAGATAAAACCCTTTACAGTGTCTCTCATTCATCTCTTGCCTTGAAATAATCAGGAGAGATTAAAACAAGGATACCCTTCTATAAGTAAATCTTCATTAAAACGCCTTATTTTTAGATCCTTTAATTTAATTGCATCATTCATACTGTCAGGACCTTTTCCATATGACATGGGTACACCATCACTACTACCAAGTATCTTGGGTGACTTAAATATATAAAATTTATCCACTAATTTTTCTTTTATAAAAGAGCCAATAACCTTAGAACCACCTTCTACCAATAAATACATAATGTTTTTCTTGCCAAGCATATACATCAGTCTTTTTAGATCTAATTTTTTGTTTTTTAAAGGACATTCTATTATATAACTGCCTGTATTTTCCATAAAATGCCGTAATTTATCCTTAGGAACAAGTCCTTTTCCCACAATAATAAGTGTATTTGAAGGATTATTCATCAACACATTTACATCTTTTGGAATTTTAAGGTAAGGATCAATAATAATCCTTAGAGGATGTTTTGTTTTTACATTATTTAACCTAGTAGTAAGAAAAGGATTATCTATAATAATAGTTCCTATGCCGACCAAAATGGCATCTGAAATATTTCTTAATCTATGCACAAAACGCCTTGACTTATCATTGGTGATCCACTTAGAGTGGCCTGTTTTTGTAGCAATCCATCCATCAAGTGTCATAGCAACTTTTATGACAACAAAAGGAAGACCTGTTTTTATAAATTTAAAAAACTGTTCATTAATATTGAAGCATTCCTTAGCCAGTACTCCTTCAATAACTTCTATTCCATATCTTTTTAAAAATTCAGAACCTCCTCCTTTTACTTTGGGATTGGGATCTTTAACACCTATTACAACTTTCTTTATTCCACTTTTTATAATAGCTTCTGTACATGGTGGTGTTTTCCCATAGTGGTTGCATGGTTCAAGATTAACATATAGTGTTGCTCCAGGAGCATATCCATTTATCTTATTTAGAGCTTCTATCTCGGCATGAGGCATACCTGCTGCTTTATGATAACCTTTTGCTAACACTTTTCCATCTTTTACTATAACAGCACCTACAGCAGGATTAGGAGATGTTCTACCAAGGCCTTTTTTTGCCTCTTTTAAAGCGAGTTTCATAAAAATTATATCTTGTTTATTTATAGTTTTCATTTTTTCTGCTTTTAATTATATCTTCTAATTCTTTCATGAATTCACTAACATCTTTAAATTGTCTATAAACAGATGCAAATCTAACATATGCTACTTCATCCCATTGTCTAAGCTTATTTATTACCATTTCTCCTATTTCAGAACTTGGTATTTCTTTTTTACCAAGATCCTGAAAATAAAGTTCTAAGGAATCTACAAATTCCTCTATGTTTTCTATGCTTATAGGTCTTTTTTGACATGCTTTTTGAATTCCTGATATTATTTTTTCTCTATTAAATGGTTCTCTTCTACCATCTTTTTTAATTAC
The DNA here is from genome assembly GCA_964567535.1 of uncultured Desulfobacterales bacterium. GTDB lineage: Bacteria > Desulfobacterota > DSM-4660 > Desulfatiglandales > JALVZP01 > CAZMNC01. The sequence goes on from CAZMNC010000046.1 coordinate 5,266, forward strand.
CATAGGAAGACTTATTTCTACCCTTTCATAGGTAGTAAATCTTCTGCCACACTCATTACATTCTCTTCTTCTTCTAATAGCTTTTCCATTGTTGCTTAATCTGGAATCTATTACTTTATTATTTATTTTTGAACAGTAGGGACATCTCATTCTTTATATTTTTCTACTTTTACCCCTGCTTCTTCTAAAAGTTCCATAGCAAGGGGATCATTATATCCTTCTTCATATATAACCTGTTTTATTCCTGCATTTATTATCATTTTTGCACATATTACACATGGAGAGTTGGTACAAAACAAAGTAGAATCTTTAATAGAAATACCATGATATGCTGCCTGTATAATAGCGTTTTGTTCTGCATGTAGACCTCTACAAAGTTCATGTCTTTGACCAGAAGGTATATTGCTGTCCTTTCTTATACAACCTACCTCTTCACAATGTCTTAATCCAGAAGGTGCACCATTATATCCTGTAGCAAGTATTCTTTTATCTTTTACTATTAAGGCACCTACATGTCTTCTTAAACAAGTAGATCTTTTGGCTACCATCCTTGTTATAGCCATGAAATATTGCTTCCAACTTGGACGGGGCAATGTTAGACCTCGTTAAGAAAATTATATATAGGAAAACTTTTACATATTTCTGATACAGAAGATTTTACTTTATCAATTACCTCATCTGAATCAGGCGAATCTATTACTTGATTTATTAATTTTGCAATAAATTTCATTTCGTCTTCTTTAAGTCCTCGTGTAGTAAGAGCAGGGGTTCCAATTCTTATTCCACTT
>CAZMNC010000047.1:0-18505 GCA_964567535.1 uncultured Desulfobacterales bacterium
CCAGAGGAGATTATGCAGATAGAGGCCTTAGCTGGGATTTTTTCCCTATATTAGCAAAAGAGATAAAAAAAATTGCAGATGAAATATGCAATGGAAGATATATTATAGGATTAGGGGGTGGCTCAAGATCAGATATTGCAGAGTATATCACACCACTTATTGTTAAAATTCTTGCGGAGATAGAAGATAGTTAACAAGAATCATACCAATAATAGCAACAGATTCCATATCCAAATGATATTTTAATGTGCTTTTAAAAAGAACATTACATTGAGCTGGAAATAAATCATCAGCATCATTATATAGTAATAATAATGGAATCTTAGGAAGTGCATAAAATAGAAAACTTACATCATAATTCCATTCACCCTTGTAAGTAATACCATTCAAATCTCTACAACGTTTTATAAGTAAGTTATTATTACCTTGAAAATAATCTGCAATCTTTTTTTCAACATTATTATAAAAGGCGTTTTGCAAGGGAGCAGAGTCTTTGAAATTTCTATAATGTATCCAATCTCCATCTACTTTTATTTCTTTCTCAGCAAAGCTTATTATATATTTTGCTATTACTACTATTTCATAATGATTTGGTCTTTTCCTATAAGGATTTAAAATATAATTTTGTGATACATAAAAATTTTTCGAAAACAAGGGCAATATCATCTCTTTTCCATTCCAATGCACACCTATCTTTTTAGATAAAAATTCAAGATTACATTTTTTTATCTCTAATATATAATCAAAATATATTTTATCAAATATGGAGGTCATATTTATGACTCCTAAAGTTTTAACAGGGTTAGATGTGTTTATCCAAAAGGATTGGAAAAAATTAAAAGGATATAAAATTGGTATTTTATCAAATCAAGCCTCTATAAGCACAAATCTAATGACTACTAATTCGATAATAAATAAACTTCTTCCTGGACATATACAAGCTCTATTTGGGCCACAGCATGGATATAAAATAAAAGAACAGGACAATATGATAGAAACACCTCATTCATTTGATGAAGATTTAAAAGTACCTATTTTTAGTTTATATAGCAAAACAAGAGAGCCAACACAAGAGATGTTGGATCTTATTGATATATTAATTATTGATCTTCAAGATGTGGGTACAAGAGTTTATACATTTTCATCTACAATGTTAAATTGCTTAAAAGCATGTGCAAAATTTAATAAAAAAGTTGTGGTATTAGATAGACCTAATCCATTAGGTGGAGAAAAAATAGAAGGAAACCTGCTTCAATCGGGATTATACTCATTTGTTGGACAATTTTCTCTCCCAATGAGACATGGGCTTACAATAGGAGAAATGAGTCTTATGTTTAATGAGATGTTAGGAATAAAATGTGAACTTGAGGTAATACCTATGAAGGGATGGAAACGATATATGTTATGGAAAGATACTGGACTACGTTGGATCATGCCATCTCCCAATATGCCTAATCCTGAAACGGCAATGGTTTATCCTGGACAAGTATTGTGGGAAGGCACAAATGTTTCTGAAGGGAGAGGGACGTGCAGACCTTTTGAAATCTTTGGAGCACCATATTTTAATACTAAAACTATACTAAAATATATAAGTACATTTAGTATTAATGGCTGTTATTTACAGGAATTTTATTTCAAACCTATGTTCCACAAATGGACAAATCGCACCTGCAATGGCTTCTTCATACATATATTAAATCCCCACCTATTCGAACCTTACTTCACTACCTTAACTCTTTTACATACAATAATAAAACTCCACTCTTCCCAATTTAAATGGAAAAAGCCACCTTATGAATATGAATACACCCAAATGCCCATTGATATCCTCATAGGAAATAAAACTATCCGTTCTTACTTAGAAACCGGAATGTCTGTGTCTATTTTAAAAGAAGAATGGGCATCTGAACTTTATTCATATACTCAACTTAAGGAAAATTATCATTTATATTAAATTAAGATTTCTTTTTTTTCGGCATCTTTGCTTCTTCAGCAATCCATTTATCTATAGCTTCTTTATCAAATCTCCATACCCTACCTATTCTTATAGCAGGGATTTTTCCTTCTGCTGCGTATTTACATACTGTAATTTCATGCAACTTGAGATACTTAGCCACTTCCTTCGTTGTCATTATCTGAGGCATAGCGTTTTCTCCTTCTACTTATTTATTTTGCTTGCATATTCAGAGCAATTTTGATTTAATTATATTATGTTTTATATTCAAAGTCAATAGAAAATTTTTTAGCTTATGTTTTCAAAGAGAACTACATTCTTATTTATTATTCTTGCATTAATTTTTATTTTACCTGTTGTTCATTTTGTTTATTCATTTTCTGATAAAAAGATAGCAAAAGTAAGGTTTGTATATGATGGAGATACTATACAACTTAGTAACGGAAAAAAAGTTAGATACTTAGGTATAAATGCCCCTGAATTAGACTCAGAAGGAGATGGATATGAGTTTATGGCAATTGCTGCTAAAAAATTTAATACAAAATTAGTAAAAGGCAAAAAAGTGATATTAGAATTTGATAAGGAAAAAAAGGATAGATATGGTCGTCTTTTGGCATATGTATATCTTGCTGAAACAAAAAAAATGGTAAATGCTTTAATGTTAAAAAATGGAATGGCATATGTATTGATAAAAAGACCCAATTTAAAACACAAAAAACTATTTATTAAGTGTCAACGTGAAGCTATAAAAAAAAGGCTTGGCATATGGAGCAAGCCATTTAAGAATAATGAGAAATTTTATGTTGGAAATAAATATTCTTTTAGGTTTCACAGACCAGAATGCCCTTTTGGAAAAAGGATGCATCCTAAGAATAAAATAATATTCAAAGATTGCTATCAGGCTTTTTGGAATGGATATAGCCCCTGTAAAAGATGCAAGCCTGCTGTATATAAGTAATTACCTAATTTTATTTTCCTTCAAATTTTGGCTTTCTTTTTTCTTTATATGCCTTTAATGCTTCTTGATGATCTTTGGATTTAATACATATATTTTGAGCCTGTACAGCATAAACCATACCTGTCCTATTATCACTATCAATAGCCTTGTTAATCATTGTTTTTGAAAGGCTTAATGGAATTGGGGCCTTATTATCAATAAAATTCTTTGCTTCTTCCATCAATTTATCTTTTTCCACAATTTTGTTTATTATTCTTAATTGATACGCTTCCTTTGCGTCTATAATTCTTCCAGTAAATATAAGTTCTTTAGCAATACCTTGGTTAGTAAGTCTTGTTAAACGTTGAGCTCCTCCAAGGTCTGGTACTAAACCAAAGTTTACTTCTGGAAGACCGAATTTGGCATATGGCACAGAGATCCTAATATCACATGCAAGTGCTAACTCAAAACCCCCTCCTATTGCATGGCCATTTATTGCAGCAATAGTAGGTTTTTCCATATCTTCTAATATATTGAATACTCTTTCCTGCGTATATCTTAACCATACCTGAAATTCCTCATTATCCATTTTGTGGATTTCATCCATAACAGATAAATCAAGTCCGCTGCTAAAAGCTTTACCAGAACCGGTAATTATTACTATTCTTATAGCTCTATCTTTTGCAACCTCTCCAATAACATTACCCAGATCTTCAAATGTCTGCATATCCAAAGAATTCATGGATTTTTCTCTACTTAATCTAATAACTGCTATATTTTCGTCCTTGTCCAAAATTACATTTTGCATATTTTTTTTACCCTCCTATCTTTCATTTTATCAATCTTAAAATACTATACCTACATATCCCACAAAGCTAGATGACGGAGATTTATCATAGCTTGTAGCATACATAAGAATCTCTCCTTTTACTGCACCCATTTCCTTTGCCATGTTTATGGCAGCAGCTGCTGCTCCTGGACAGCATGCATTATGGTTTTTGAGGGCTTCATCAATAACGCCTTCTGGATCCATTTGAATCATTTTATTTATAACTCTTTTATCGTTCTCTTTACTCCATTCAAGAGTAGATGATCCTACACCTGCTGGAATGAAGCCATAATTTGGTCCATAATGAGTAAGATCAGTTGAGCCTATAGAAATAACCGATATATTCATTTCACGACAAAGTTTAGCTATACTTTTGGAAAGTTTAAGGCTATCTTTATTAGGGGGAGCCCCAATAGAAACAAGTTTTGCATTAGGAAAAAAATATTTTACAAAAGGAAGCTGTAATTCAATGGTATTGTCATCTTCAAAACGAAAAGGTGTTTCTATAAAAAAATTATATTCTTTACATATTTTAGATGTTATATTATTATCTATTTCTATATTTCCAAAAGGGGTTTCCCATAATCCTTCTTTCATTATGCTAAGATGTGATCCAGGAGATAAATGTTTTCCAAATATAACTACAGTATCAGGAGTCAATTTTTCTGAGAGACATCGAAATACTGTACAGGCAATTTCTCCTGAAAAAAACCAACCCGCATGAGGGACAATTCCTCCAACACCTTTAATATCAGACTTTATGTTAATGCTATTCTTAGACCATTCTTTTATCATCATCTCACATTCTTTTCTACTATTGGGATACCATCCCATTTGAGCAAATACAGCTGGCCTTACCCTCATATTTTCACCTTCTTTTTATTTAATTTTAAACTTTTTTATTGTAAAATTAGCTTATAATTTTATACATATCAAGCAATTTTTCATTTTGTGGGAGGTGTTTATGAAAGTTTTGGTTTATGGATCTGGTGGAAGAGATCATTGTCTTGCTGATAAATATGGTGATAGTCAACACGTGAATAAGGTATATTTTGCTCCTGGAAATCCAGGTATTCTTTATACACCAAAAGGAAGACGAGGATTAATTGAAAGGGTGCCAATACAAAATTTTGAGGACATAGCTAATTTTTGTGTGGAAAATAATGTAGATTTAGTTGATGTAGGATCTGAAAATCCATTGGAAGAAGGGCTTATTGCTGTGCTTAATGAAAAAGGGATAAGAACAGTAGGACCTAAAAAGGAATACGTAAGGATCGAAAGTGACAGGGCATTTACTGATGAATTACTTACAAAGATAGGTGTTCCAAAGCCTGAATACAGGGTGTTTGATGATCCTGATGAGGCAAAAAAATATGTGCGAAACATAGGGTATCAAGTTGTGGTAAAGGCAAATGGGCTTGCTGCAGGAAAAGGCTGTATTGTATGTGATGATGTGGATGATGCAGAAGATGCTATTCATAAAATAATGGTGGAAAAGGTCTTTGGAGATTCAGGTAATAGGGTTGTTATTGAAGAGAGAAAATATGGTGTGGAACTTTCATTTTTTGTATATTTAGATGGTGAACATATTTTTCCTTTAAAAATGTTTGCTCAAGATTATAAAAGAGCGTTTGACCCAGATGACCAAGAATCTATAGAGAAATTTGGAGGGAATCCAAATACCGGAGGCACTGGTGCATATTGTCCACATAGATTAGCAAAGCCATGGCTTATAAATCGCATAATAAAAGAGATTGTAAATCCTACAGTGGATGCCATATACAATAAACTTGGTTGGAAATATAAAGGTGTTTTATATTTTGGGCTTAATCTTGATCCCTATGATAATTTAGAGGTATTCGAGATAAATGTAAGGCATGGAGATCCAGAATGGCTTGTTATTGCAAGAAAACTCAGCACAGATCTTTTTGAAATAGGAACTGCTGTGTGGGAAGGAAAGCTGGATCAGATAAAACAGGTATGGAACAATCAGTATTATGTAGATGTTATTGCAATGGAGGGAAGGTCAAAGGCAGCTCGTGGATGGAACAAGGGATATCCTGGAAGATATGGAAAAGGGCATAAAATAAAGGGGCTTGATAAAATAGAGCCAGGCATTGCTGTATATTTTGCTGGTGTGGATGAAGATTCTGAAAAAGGGCTTGTTACATATGGAGGAAGGGTCCTTCATATTGTTGCTGGGGATAATACTCTTGAGAGAGCAAGGGAGAAGGCATATAGAAATATAGAAAAAATAATATTTGAAGATCATAATAATAATGGTAAAAACTGTATGAGATATAGAGAAACTATTGGTTTTTTAGTATCTGATAATATAGTTGAGTTACAAAAATTGTGAAAATAATATTAAGTATTATTATAGAATCATTCAAACTACTTGGGGCAATATCCCCCTATCTATTATTTGGTTTTTTATTTGCTGGAATCCTAAAGATTATTTTACCTGAAGAAAGGATAGCTTCTCATTTAGGAAAAGGGAATATTTCTTCCTCTATAAAGGCATCTTTTATAGGGGTGCCTTTGCCATTGTGTTCCTGTGGAGTGATTCCTGCTGCTGTATCCCTTAGGAGACAAGGAGCCAATAAAGGAGCAACATTGTCATTTCTTATTTCAACCCCCACAACTGGGATTGACTCTATATTTGCTACATATGCCTTGTTAGGGCCTATATTTACTGTATTTCGTGTAGTAACATCATTTATTACGGCAGTGCTTTGTGGAATATTGGCTAATTTTGTCTTAAAGGAAGAAAAAAGGCCACTTAACGAGGTCATTTCATGCAATATATGTGGAGAAGAGGAGTTTCATATCCATAATATCTTAGAAAAGATTAAATATATGTTTCACTATGCATTTGTGGAGCTTTTGGATGATATAGGTAAATGGCTTATTGTTGGAATAATTATAGGTGGTTTTATAAGTTATGTAATTCCTGATGAGCTTATAAGCAGGTATCTTGGATCAGATTGGAAGGCAATAATTTTGATGCTTTTAATAGGAATCCCCATATATGTATGTGCCACAGGCTCTATCCCTATTGTACCTGCTCTTATGTTAAAGGGGATGAGTCCAGGTGCAGGCCTTGTTTTTCTCCTTGCAGGTCCTGCAACAAATACAGTAACAATAACTGTTATTACAAAAGAACTCGGGAAAAGGGCTGTTATTTTTTATCTTCTTTCCATATCTGTTGCTTCAATAATAGCTGGAATAGTTTTAAATATGCTTTGGCCAGCACATGGAAACCTTATCTATGTACAGGGGGCAAAGTTTATGCCGGATTGGGTAAAGGTTTCTTCTGCTTCTGTTTTGCTATCTTTAATTTTATTTTCTTTTGGAAAAAAGCTTTATTTGAATAAAATAAGCAAGGGAGAGGAAGATATGGTTAAAGAAAATGAGGTTATTATTAATGTCCCTGACATGAATTGTCAGCATTGTGTTAGATCAATTAGAGAGGCATTGGAGAAATTAGAAGACGTGGAAAGTGTTGATATAGATTTAAACAATAGAAGAGTAAAAATATTTTCAAAGGTCCCTCCTGATAAAAATAGCCTTATTAAGAGTATAAACTCTGCTGGATTTAAGGCATATATAAGTGAAAAATAGTGGTGTTTTTTATCATGGCAGCAAGTAATTGTTTTCAAAAATATAATTAAAATTATATAATAATTTGAAATATTTAAACAAAATTTGCAATGCCAACTTATACAGATTATGGTTCAGATATAATACTTCCCATAACTATTCCCTTATTTGATGAAATTCTTTTTGCTCTTATAACAATTCAGTTTTTACTAGTATTATATTGCATAAAAGAAGAAATAAAGGTTAAAATTATAAAGAAACAAAAGAAGGGGGTGATAAAATATGAAACGAATCATTAATAATCATAATAAACAATTCGATCAATTTGAAGCTACAGCTCTTTATTGTCCACGTTGCAAAGCTGCTCTTCCTGTAAGGAAAAACTTACTTCTTATTTTACCAGATGGGGAAAAATATGATTATAGGTGTGCCAGATGTGGCACATCTGTTGGAACAAAAACAGAAAAGAAAATACAATCGCATATAATAATTCCAGAGGAATAATAATGATGATAAAAAAAATTAGAAATGATGCGAAACAAATTTTTCTGGAAGGAGTAAGGGCAGTTAATCCATATGGAGCAGTATTTAGGGCAATTGAAGAACTAATTAAAGATATAGTCTATAAAGATTTTAAGAGGATATATATAGTCGGAGCAGGAAAGGCTACAGCACCAATGGCAAAGGCAGTGGAAGATGCCTTTGATGGCAGAATAAAAAAGGGAATAATAAATGTAAAATATGGGTTTTCAGAAGAACTGAAATATACAGAAGTGATTGAGGCAGGTCATCCTTTGCCAGATTATAATGGTATGAAAGGGGCAAAACAGATTATTGCTCTCTTAAACCATTTGGATAAAAATGATCTTGTATTTTCCCTTATATCAGGAGGTGGATCTGCCCTTCTTCCTCTTCCAGCAGGAGATATTACTCTTGAAGAAAAACAAAAGCTTACCCAGCTTCTTCTTGAATGTGGGGCATCTATCGATGAGATAAATGTGATAAGGAAACATATATCCCTTTCAAAAGGAGGACAGATGGCAAGGGCAGCCTTTCCAGCAAAGGTCATAAATCTTATGGTCTCTGATGTTGTTGGGGATAAGATGGATATTATAGCATCAGGGCCATTTGTCCCTGATCCTTCTACATTTTCTGATGCTTTTGATATATTAAAAAAATATGAGTTAATTAAAAGGGTACCCGAGTCTATATTAAGATATATAAAAACAGGAATAGGAGGAAAAGTGCCAGAAACACCTAAGCCAGGAGATAAGGTGTTTGATAATGTTATAAATCGGATCGTGGCAAGTAATATTATTGCCCTTAAAGCATGTGAAAAAAAGGCAAAAAGCTTAGGATATAATACCCTTATACTTTCTTCCATGATAGAAGGGGAAACAAAAGACATAGCAAAAATGCATTGTGCAATTGCAAAGGAAATAATAAAGACAGGAAATCCAATTTCTTCTCCTGCATGTATAATATCTGGTGGTGAGACAACTGTTACTATAAAAGGGAATGGGCTTGGTGGAAGGAATCAGGAATTTTGTCTTGTCTCTGCAATTGATATATCAGACACCCAAGCAAATATAGTGATACTAAGTGGAGGAACAGATGGAAATGATGGTCCAACAGATGCTGCAGGCGGAATCATTGATCCATTTACAGTATTAAGAGGAAAAGAAAAAAAATTAGAGGCAAAGGAATATTTAGCAAATAATGATTCGTATAATTTTTTAAAAAAAACCCAAGATTTACTTATTACAGGGCCTACAAAAACAAACGTAATGGATATTCATATAATTTTGACAGTTTAAAGTATTAAAAACGATGTTTGGATGAAAAAAAATATGTAATTACAAAATCTGCTATTTTATCAGAATCTTTTATACTAAAAACAGGAATTTGCAGATCAAATTTTGTATTACTTACTATTGCTATAAGATTTTTATCTTTTTTACATATAGGTTCACAATCCTCTTTTACCACTTCTATTTTAGGATATCTTGAACTCTTATAACCCTCTGCAATAACTATATCAACTTGCATAAATTTGATCAGTTCTTCTGGACTATGATCATGATCTACGTCCATAATTATTGCCAATCTTTTAGGAGAAGAAGCTATTACAGCCGATGCCCCAGCTACTTTATGTCTCCATGTATCCTTTCCTGGTTTATCCATATCAAAACGATCATGAAGATCATGTTTTATAGTACCTACTTTTAATCCTCGTTTTATCAATTTTGGTATAAGAGTTTCTATAAGAAGTGTTTTACCCGATCCTGAACTACCTACAATACAGAGTATAAACCTATTATTATTCATTTTGGCATTTTCTTTTTTTTAAAGTTTTTATATAAAGTATCGCTACTCTTTATCATTATAAAATTTGTATTGCAACTATGGAAATAAGAATAGGTACATCTGGATGGAATTATAAGCATTGGAAAGGTCTATTTTATCCAGAACATTTATCTAAAACAAAATGGTTAGAATTTTATACAAAATATTTTGATACAGTAGAACTTAATGCTACATTTTATAGGCTACCATCTGAAAAGACTTTTCATAATTGGCATAAAAGAACGCCAGAAAAATTTATATGGGCATTAAAAGCTAGTAAATTTATAACTCATACAAAAAGACTAAAGGATGTGAAAGAAGCTCTTAGCAAATTTTATAATACTATTTCAAAATTAAAGGAAAAATGTGGACCTATACTTTTTCAATTACCACCAAGTCTTGTTTTTGAAAAGAGTCTTCTTGAAGATTTTTGTAATTTACTTGATTATTCTTATAGACATACATTAGAAGTAAGAAACAAATCTTGGATAGATAATAGGGTTTTTGATACTTTAAAAAGGTATAATATTGCATTTTGTATATCTGACACAGCAGGAAGATATCCATATTACGAAGAAATAACTGCGGATTTTGTTTATATAAGACTACATGGATCAAAAAAACTATATGCCTCAGAATATACTAAGGAAGAGATAAATATGTGGGCAAAAAAGCTTGTGCAATGGAAAAAAGATGCTTATATCTACTTTGATAATGATTTCAATGGATATGCAGTAAAAAATGCAAAGATGTTAAAAGAGGCATTAAAAATTATATGATAACAGTTTGAAATATTATGAAATATATATCTGTAGTTGTTCCATTTTATAATGAAGAAGAAAGTATTGTTCCTTTTTTTGAAGAAATTATCCCTGTATTAAAATATCTTGAAGAGCCCTTTGAAATAATATGTATAGATGATGGAAGTACAGATAATACCTTTTTATTTCTAAAACAACAAAAACAAAAATTTAATGAATTAAAATTATTAGTTCATAAAAAAAATTTTGGGCAAAGTGCTGCTTATGCGACTGGATTCTTAAACTCAGAGGGGAAGATAATCATTACAATGGATGGAGATCTCCAATATTATCCAGATGATATTCTTCTGCTTTTAGATAAACTTACAAAAGATGTAGATGCTGTGTGTGGTGTTAGGAAAAATAGAAAAGATAATTTAATAAAGAAAATTCCATCTAAGATAGGAAATTTATTAAGAAATTTCCTTTTAAAGGATTATATTACTGATATGGGTTGTACTCTGAGGGCTATAAGGAGAGAAGCATTAAAAGAAATACCTGTATTTAAAGGAATGCATAGGTTCCTTCCAAGTATCCTAAAATTTCAAGGATTTAATGTTATAGAATGCGCAGTAAGACATAGATTAAGACAATATGGCAAAAGCAAATACACCATAAAAAACAGGCTATTTGTTTATTTATTTGACTGCTTAGGTATATGGTGGTGGAAAAAGAGATGTATTCCATGGGATAGACTAAACCAATAAATATAAATATGGATGATAAAAAAAAGATATTGATTTTACTTATATTATTATGTTTGTTTTTTTTTATGTATCGTTTTACTTCTCTAAAAAATTACTTAACATTGAATAATATACGAAATGTAAAAGAAATTATTGATAAACACCCTTTTTCAGGCCCAATCCTTTTTTGGGGAATATGCTCCATGCTTATTATGATAGGAGCCCCAAGAGCTATAATATATATTGCGGGTGGCAGTTTGTTCGGTTTTTGGAAAGGACTATTATTATCTACTATTGCTATTATAACAGGATCAACAATTATATTTGTAATAACTCGCTATTTAGGGGCTCCATTTTTTTATAACAGGCTAAAGAAATATTTAGATGTACTAAAGGAATATAAAGGTAATCAACTGATAATGGTTATTTTAGTAAGACAAATACCTATGCCCTGTTTATTAAATAATGTGCTTTTAGGCCTAGCTTCTATATCTATAAGCATTTTTATTATAGGATCATTAATAGCTCAACTCCCTACAGGAATAATATTCAGTTTATATGGTAGTAGTGTACATGGGAACTTAATATTAAGGGTATCAGTTGCATCTCTTATAGCAATAATATTTTTTATATGTGCAAAATATACCTTTTCCAAAATTTCATTTATAAAAAGGTTCAAATAATATTTCATCTATATTGAATTTTTTATTCTACAAAACTTTTAAGCTTCCTACTTCTACTTACATGCCTTAATTTTCTTAATGCTTTTGCTTCTATCTGCCTTATTCTTTCTCTTGTAACATTAAAGTCTTTACCTACCTCTTCAAGAGTGTGATCTGCTTTTTCCCCTATTCCAAATCTCATTCTCAAAACTTTTTCTTCTCTTGGGGTCAATGTCTTTAGTATTTTTCTTGTTTGTTCAGCCAGATCACTTTTTATTGCGGCCTCACTTGGAGAATCAAATTTTTTATCTTCTATAAAGTCTCCTAAATGGCTACCATCCTCATCAGAACCTATAGGAGTCTCTAATGAAATAGGTTCTTTTGCAATCTTTAACACCTTTTTGACCTTATCCAATGGATAAGCCATTTTTTCTGCTATTTCCTCAGGAGTTGGCTCTCTTCCATATTCTAATATCAACATCCTTGTGGTTTTTATCAGCTTATTTATAGTCTCTATCATATGAACTGGTATTCTTATAGTCCTAGCCTGATCAGCAATTGCCCTTGTAATAGCTTGCCTTATCCACCAGGTGGCATATGTGCTAAATTTATAACCCCTTTGATATTCAAATTTCTCTACAGCTTTCATAAGGCCAATATTACCTTCCTGGACTAAGTCTAAAAACATAAGCCCTCTATTTGTATATTTTTTTGCAATACTTACTACCAACCTCAAATTCGCTTTAATCAATTCGTCTTTTGCCTTCTTAGCCTCAGCAACTCCTCTTTCTACGCTTTTAAGAGTGATTTTTAACCTTCGGGGAGAAAGGCTTGTCTTTTCTTTTATTTTTTTTATAGTTTCTTTTGCTTTTTCTACATCTTCTTTCATCTGTATAAGTTCACCTTTTGTCAAACCAACTGTCTCAACTATATCTTCATCCTTGATATCTTCAGGCAATTCAGATAAAAGTCTTTTTAAATAAGAAGTAGGTTTTCCTCCAAGACGTAGCATACATTCAGCAAGCCTACGTTCAGCTCGTTCAAGTTCTTTTACTACATCCCTTAATTTATCAACCATGTTATCCAATTGTCTTTTTTCCAACCTAAAAGATTTTACTATATCCTTTATTTTAGAAATATCATTTTTTATCTCAGCATTTAATATTTCCTTTTCTTCCTCAGAAAACCCTCTCTTTATTATTCTACGAGTTCTTTCCCTCAAGCCTATATATATATCTTGTATTTCATTGATCATGCTAATCAAAGATCTTTTCTTTTCATCTACTTGAGCATACTCCATATCTTCGTCGTCAAGATCTACTATAACCTCTTTGAGCTTTATCTCATTGTTTTTGAGCTTTTCGCCTAATTCAATAATGTGTTCAATACCAACTTGAGCTTCTAATAAGCCTGATAATGCTTCATTTTCCCCCTGTTCTATTCTCTTTGCTATTTCTACTTCACCTTCTCTTGTGAGAAGAGAGACTGAGCCCATCTCTTTTAAATACAATTTCACAGGATCACATACACGTGAGGAGGTATCAGTATCCATATCTAGATGCATAGGCTCATTTTCTATCATTTTTATTTCATCTTCTATTTTATCGTGATCATCTTTTCGTCTTGTCTCATCAACAAGCATAATATCTAATTCCTCAAACATCATTTTGAGTTCATTAATATCATCTGAAGGAGAAAAAATATCTTCTGGCAGTTTTGCATTAAGTTCGTCCAGTGTTATATACCCTTTATCTTTTCCTTTATCTAAGAGATGTTTAAGCTGCTCCATTTCATTGTCATGAATTTTGCCCATTTATAAACCTCCTCTCAAAATTTTTATAAGTTCGTTTTGCTTTTTTATGTCACCTTTTCCATTCTTAATTGACTCTAATAACATCTTTTTTTTCGCCTTTTTTTCTATATCAACTAATGCTTGTTCCACTTCATATTCTTCATAAATTACAAAAGGTTTCTGTAAAAATTCTCTAAAAAAAGCTTTTTTTTCTTCATCTTGAAGTTCATCATGTATAATTTCGGGAGATATATCTTCATTATTCAGAAATTTTTGAAATATAACTTCTACAATATCTTTTATTATAGGATTATGTAAAAGTACTTTAGAATTACATTCTACAAGTCGTGGTACAGTAGAAGGATGAAATATGACAAGACTCAAGAACTGAAGATCACCTATTATCTTAGCAGAACTATCCTCTTTTATTTTCTCTTTTATTGAAGAATTGTCCTTTTTTTTGGTATCTTTAAGTTCTCTCCATAGTAAATCTTCCCTTATTTTCAATCGCTCGGAAAGTTTAGATACATATATCCCCTTTTTTAAATTATCTTTTATATAAGATAAGTTTGGTAAAATATTTTTCAAGATATCAGCCTTTTGTTCATCTTTTAAATCAGTATTCCCTATTTCCATATCTAAATAAAAGTCAAATATAGATCTTGCAGTATCATCAAGTAATTTAAGAAAGGCTGATCTTCCATAACTATTCAAATAGCTATCTGGATCATGGCCATCTGGTAATAAAACTATCTTAGCAGGTAAACCTTCATTGGCAAATAATGGAAAACTTCTTAATGCAGCCTTTTTTCCAGCTTCATCAGAGTCAAATATAACTAAAGCTTCATCTGCATAGCCTTTAAGCCTTCTGACATGATGGGTGGTAAGAGCAGTTCCTAAGGTAGCCACTGCATGATTTATTCCAAATTTTTTTAATGTCAGCCAATCCATATAACCTTCAACAATTATAGCCTTTTTTAATTCTCTTATAGCCTTATAGGAAAAATTTAATCCATACAGAAGATTACCTTTACGAAATATCGAAGTTTCTGGGGTATTGATATATTTTGGACTGATATTATTATCAATAGCTCTTCCACCAAAACCTACAATTCTGCCTCTTATATCAAATATAGGAAATATCAGCCTGTCTCTAAATCTATCATAACAAGCATTTTCCTTATCTCTTGGTATTATAAGCCCAGAATTAATACCTAATTTTATATTCACGCCTTTATTAAGTAAGAATATATAAAGAGAATCCCATTTATCAGGAGCGTATCCAAGTCCTATTTCTTTTGCCAAATTCTCATTAATACCTCTATTTTTTAAATATACCCTTGCTTTTTTACCAATATATAAATCCCATAAAGATCTTTTAAAAAAAGAAGCCGCTATTTCATTTATTTCGAATATTTTATCTCTTTCCTCTATATCTGCCTTTTCAATTATACCTTTTATGTTTACATTGTATCTTTCGGCAAGATCTTTAACTGCTTCAAAAAAAGAAACATTATGATATTCCATCCAAAAAGTGAATATATCTCCACCCTTCTTACATCCAAAACAGTGAAATATTTGTCTATCAGGGCTTACTGTAAAAGATGGATCCTTTTCTGAATGAAATGGACATAATCCTATATAGTTTTTTCCTACTTTTTTGAGTTGAACAAATTGCCCAATGAGTTCCACAATATCACAAACATTTTTAATTTCTTCTTTTACATTTATATATTTATCCACCTATAAAAGCTCCACTATAGTAATAGCATTTCCACCCATTTCTGGAGGAGCATTCTTTATCTGTTTTACTTGAGGCATTGTTTTTAAATAATCTCTTATAGCTCTCCTTAATCTACCTGTACCAATTCCATGAATTATTTTAAAAGCACTATTTCCATTTAGAATTGCCTTATCTATAGCCTTATCTATAACAGGTAAAGCATCATCTACTTTATATCCAATAATATTTATTTCTGGCATAAATGTTCTATCAAATTCTTCATTATCAGATTCTCTAAAAGACAAAAATTTACTATCTTCTTCCTCTATTATTTCTACATCTCCTAAATCTGCCCACATTCTTAAACTACCCAACGATATAAAAGCATTTTTTCTTGTGGAATCATATGTCAAAACAACACCTTTTTGTTTAAGACCTTTATGATATATTATTTGGCCTTCTTTAAGTTGAACCATTTTTTTATTAACCTGTTTATCAGAACGTTCAAATTTCTCTATAAGATCTTTTGTGATATCAGAAACCTTATTCACAATTTCACCTGGAGGAGATTTCTTTTTTTTAAGACGAATTATGGCATCTCTCAATTCTTTTTTTGCATTTTTTATTACTAATTCAGCCTGATTTCTTGCAGCAGATATAATTGATTCTTTTTTGCTTTTTATATCTTCATAAAGCTCTTGATATTTACTTTTTAACTCCAATAGCTTTGCCTTTTCTTTCTCTAAGGATAATATTTTATCGCTCAATTCTGCCATAATCTTTGTAAGTTTAAACTCGTTATCATTACAGTAATCTTTTGCTTTAATTAATATATAATCTGGCATCCCTAATGTTTTAGCTATCTCAAAGCCCATACTGATACCTGGACTTCCATATATAAGTCTGTAGGTAGGGATTCCTTTATTGGAATCAAATTCTACAGATGCGCTTTTGACTCTTTTATTATTTATTCCATATAGTTTTAATCTGTTAAAATGAGTAGATATAGCAATAAATGAACCTTTTTCTATAAGATAATCCAATATAGCCATACTTATAGAAGCTCCTTCTAATGGATCAGTACCCATACCAGGTTCATCCATAATGATTAAAGTATCATGATCTGCATCTTCCACAATTTTCTTTAAATGTTCAATGTGAGCCGAAAATGTACTTAAACCTGTCTCAATATTTTGATCATCTCCAATTTCAGCTAAGATTTTCTTAAAAATTCTTAACTTACTCCCTTCCTCAGCAGGGATATGAAGTCCACTTTGAGTCATAAGTACTAAAAGGCCGAGAGTTTTAAGTGCTACTGTTTTGCCCCCTCTATTAGGTCCGGATATAATCAATATATTTTTTTCAGCACTTAAAGACAAATTAACAGGGATGCAGTCAGTATCACCATTAATTGATAAATATGCTAATATAGGATTTTTAGCTTGTTTTATATCTATAACATTATCTTTACATATCTCAGGCATATTACATGAAAGCAGATTGCAAAACTTAGCTTGCGCATAAAAACTATCAATTTTACCTAAAAGTGATTGAGTTTTTTCTATATTATGCTTAAATTTTTTTATTTGTTCAGTTATATTCCTAAGTATCCTAATTTCTTCGTCTTTTTCTTCAATCTCTAACTCTGCTATCTTATTATTTTCTTCTACTATCTGTGCAGGTTCTACAAAACTTGTGGCTTTTGACTGAGAATATCCGTGAAATATGCCACGGATGTTCCCTTTCTTATTAGAGTTTAATCCAACCACATATCTACCATCTCTTATACTAATATTAAATTCTGATATCCCACTCTTAGCCAAAATCTTCTCTAACTTTTTTCGGATATAATCTCTATAATAACTTTTTTTTTCTCTTATTCTTTTTAATATAATACTCGCAGAATCTTTTATTATTCCATTATCAGATATAGACTTTCTTAATAATTTAAGTAAATATTTAGAATCTGGGATTGAGTTAACCAATTTAACAAGTCTTTTATATTCTTTTCCTTCTTCAATAACAAAGTGTTTTACGTTAAAGGCGTTTTCTAATAGCCTTTTAATAAGTAATATTTCATCAGGTGTTAAATACCAGCCTTTTATATTGGCTTTATCTAAATACTTAACTACGGATGATATATTATCTATAGATACCCAACCTTTTACATTAATAAGTTCTCTAAATTCAGATAATAATCTTAATCGATTCTCTATATCTTCATGCTCATAAATAGGACGCAAAGCCAAACAATAATCCTTTCCCAAGGAAGATTGGGCAAAATTAGAAATTATATTTAATAAACGAAAATATTCCAATACATGAAAGGAATCTTTCAACATATATGACTTAAACAGGAATTAATTATTAATTAATTATTCTTTTAGTAACTTCTTAGCCACTTCACTAACATCTTTACCCTGAGCCCTTACACCTATCCTTGACATAGCAGTTTTCATTACTTTGCCCAGGTCTTTTATACTGGTGGCCTTTATTTCAGAAATGACTTCTCTAACTATTTCCTCAATTTCCTGAAGAGTCAATTGCTTAGGAAGGTATTCACGAAAAATTTTTATCTCTTTTTCTTCTTTACTTACTAAATCATCCCGACCACCTCTTTTGAAATTCTCTATTGCTTCTCCCCCTTTTTTTATAAGCGAATAAATAACTCCTATAATTTCATCATTATCTAATTCATGACCTTTTTCTACCTGTAGTCTTTTTATAGCAGTCTTCAACATTCTTAAACATGAAAGCCTTACAGAATCTTTATTTTTTATAGCTTTCTTAAGATCCTCGTTTATTTTATTGAAGAGATATTTTTTATCTTCCATTGTAACTAAAATTTATAGTTTACCACTATAAATTAAAAAGTCAAGCAAAAGCGAGCCTCCTCATCTGTAATCACAAAAAATACTCCGAATGTGGTATTATTAAAGAAGCAAAAAACTTTTGGGAGGTGGAAGTCCATGATAGAAAAGATTTTAGCAAAGATACTTTACAAGCACAGGGTTTATAAAAAAAATAGCCCTAACTCTAAGTTTACTTAGTTTAGCACTTCTTAAAGCACGGACACCTTCCATCAGAGGATTAGCTGATTACCTACCATTGTCTTACTCAAAACAAACGAAGACAAACAGAATCTGGAGACTTTTTAACAGAGCTAAGACTTT
>CAZMNC010000048.1:0-2113 GCA_964567535.1 uncultured Desulfobacterales bacterium
ATTTGTATAATCACATAGATATAAAACCTCTATTTGGGGATTCATTACCTTGGGAAGATAAAAAGGAGATCAAAGAGAAAGATATAGATATAGATGCAATTAAAAAAGAGGCCTATTTAATGGGTCTAAAAGAAGGATTTGAAAAAGGAAAATTTGAGACAGAAAAAAAAGCAAAAGAAAAGATCCAAGCTTTGGAACAGGAACATAAAAGAGAAATGGAAGAGCTTTTAAACAAGGCTATCAAGAGACTTGATAACACAGTAAAAGAAATAACAAGCCTCAGGAAAGCTCTAATATCCAAAGCTAATAATGACATAGTAGAAATAGCCCTTATGGTTGCAAGAAAGATCATAAAAGCAGAGGTTTCTCAAAATAAAGAGATAGTAGTGAATAATATAAGAGAGGCTATTGATAATGCTGTAGATAAAGACAAGATCATTGTCAGATTAAACCCAGAAGATTATGAATTCTTATTAAATATAAATAACTTAAAAGAATTATTGGATGTAAAGAATCTGGTACTAAAAAAAGACAGTTCTATTTCAAAAGGCGGATGTATTGTGGAAACAAAGTACTCAGAAATAGATGCCCGTATAGAATCGCAATTTAAACTTATAGAACAAGATATAAAGGAAGATAAATAAATGATGTTAAATGCAGTATCTATAAAAGAAAAAATAAAGAATATAAATCCTATTACAATAACTGGAAAAATAACAAAAGTTGTAGGAACAGTAGTAGAAGCAGTAGGAATAAAAGCAGCAATAGGAGATATATGTGAAATTTTAACAGAGGAAAAGAAAGTAAAAGCTGAGGTAATAGGTTTTAGCAACAGTCATATAGTACTTATGCCTTTTGAAGGCACAGAAGGTATACTTCCGGAAAGCAAAATAATCCACTTAAAAAAACAGGCAACTATTGGTGTAGGAAATAATATATTGGGAAGGGTTATAGATGGATTAGGTCAGCCCTTGGATAATAAGGGAAATATAGATGTATCAGAAGAATATCTCTTATATGGAAATCCATCAAATCCATTGGAACGTGCCCCAATTGATGAAGCAATAGATGTAGGAGTAAGAGCAATAAATGGCCTTATAACAATAGGCAAAGGACAGAGAATAGGAATATTTTCTGGAAGTGGAGTAGGAAAGACCACACTTTTAGGTATGATGGTTAGAAATGCCAAAGTAGATGTAAGAGTAGTAGCACTTATTGGAGAAAGAGGGAGAGAGGTAAAAGACTTTATAGAAAAACATGTAAGAGATGCTATTAACAGCACTGTTCTTATAGTAGCAACCTCTGATCAATCGCCTCTTATAAGAATGCGGGGAGCATTTGTTGCCACCGCTATTGCAGAATACTTTAGAGATAAAGGCTTAGATGTACTTTTGATTATGGACTCTATTACCAGATTTGCTATGGCAAAAAGGGAATTAGGGCTTGCAGGAGGTGAACCACCTGCTACTAAAGGATATACACCCTCTGTATTTGCCACACTTCCAAAGCTATTAGAAAGAGCTGGGAAATGGAGAAAAGGAAGTATAACAGGATTTTACACAGTACTTGTGGAAGGAGATGACATGAATGATCCTATTGCTGATGCAGCAAGATCCATTCTAGACGGTCATATAGTTTTATCCAGAGAGTTGGCAAGACAAAATCAATATCCACCAATAGATGTATTAAACAGTATAAGCAGATTAATGCTTGATATAACATCTAAAGAACATCACTCATTAGCAAATCATTTTAGAGACACCTTGGCAACTTATGTAAAAGCAGAGGATCTTATCAATATTGGAGCTTATTCTAAAGGAAGTAATCCTAAAATAGATTATGCAATAGGGATGATTGACAGCCTAAGAAATTACTTAAAACAAGATATGAACGAGACAATAAGTCTTGAAGAAAGCAAAAACCAATTAAAGGAGCTATTCCATGAATAAAGATAACTTAGATCTTATCCTGGAGTTTAGGTCTGTTAAAGAAAAGCGGTTGGCAAAAGAATTATCTAAAATATGGGATAAATTAAATGAAAAGAGGATGGAACTAAATTCTTTGCAAATAAAAAAGGAGTGGCTCCTTGATAAATTAAGACAATCTCAAAGTA
>CAZMNC010000049.1:0-26761 GCA_964567535.1 uncultured Desulfobacterales bacterium
AAGGAGCAAAATTTTCTGCCCGAGCTTGTACTTTACGTAATTTAGCTGCCGCTACCATATTCATAGCTCTTGTAATTTGCATTGTCTTTTTTACAGCAGCAATTTTTCTTTGAATATCTTTTAATTTTGCCATTATAAAAACCCCTTTACTTAAGAAACAGTGGGTTGAAATATATTTTTAAATTCATCAAGTGCCTTTCTTAATTTTTGATCCAATTCATCACTTATATCATTAGTTTCTTTTATTTCTTTCAAAATTTCAGGATACCTTGTTTCTAAAAATTCTAACATTTGCTTCTCATATTCTGAAATAGCATCTACTGGCCAATCATCTAAATAACCATTTGTTCCAGCAAAAAGTATAGCTATCTGTTTTTCTGCTGGCATTGGCTGATATTGAGGTTGCTTTAATATTTCTACTAATCTCTGTCCCCTAGCCAACTGTTTTTGTGTAGCTTCATCCAAATCACTACCAAATTGTGCAAATGCCTCAAGTTCCCTATACTGGGCCATTTCAAGCCTTAAAGTACCAGCTACCTTTTTCATAGCCTTTGTTTGGGCAGCACCTCCAACCCTTGATACAGAAAGTCCTACATTAATAGCCGGTCTTACGCCGGAAAAGAACAATCCTGGTTCCAGATATACTTGACCATCAGTAATAGAAATAACATTTGTAGGAATATATGCTGACACATCTCCAGCTAAGGTCTCTACAATAGGCAGAGCTGTTAAAGACCCCCCTCCTTTATCATCATTTAATTTTGCTGCTCTTTCTAATAGACGAGAATGATTGTAAAATATATCTCCTGGATATGCTTCACGCCCAGGGGGACGCCTTAGTAAAAGCGAAACCTGTCTATATGCTTGTGCCTGTTTGGAAAGATCATCATATATAATCAGTGCATGCCTTCCGCTATCTCTATAATATTCCCCAATAGCACATCCAGCATAGGGAGCAATATACTGTAATGTCGCGGGATCACTCGCACAAGCAGCAACAACAGTGGTATATTCCATAGCTCCATATCTTCTTAAAGTATCTACCACTTGTGCTACTGTAGATTTTTTCTGTCCAATAGCTACATATATACAGAATATATCACTATCTTTTTGATTGATAATAGCATCAATACATATGGCTGTCTTCCCTATTTGCCTATCCCCAATAATTAATTCTCTTTGACCTCTTCCTATAGGTGTCATAGCATCTATAGCCTTTATACCTGTATACATGGGTTCATTAACAGGCTGCCGTTCCACAACTCCTGGCGCTACTATTTCAATACGTCTATATTCTGTAGCATTAATAGGCCCTTTTCCATCTAAAGGCTGACCCACTGGATCTATAACTCTACCTATAACAGCCTCTCCTACTGGTATTTGAGCTATTCTACCCGTCCTTTTTACAATATCTCCCTCCCTTATATGAGTATCCTCTCCCATTATAGCTACACCTACATTGTCCTCTTCTAAATTAAGGCACAGACCATAAATACCTCCTGGAAATTCTACCATCTCCATAGCCATGACATTTTCCAAACCATAGACACGTGCAATTCCATCACCTACAGATATGACAGTGCCTGTCTCACTGAGGTCAATCCTTTTTTCATAACTTTTAATCTGATCCCTAATAACCTTACTTATTTCTTCTGCTCTTATCTCTACCATTATCTATACTCACCCCTTTTTAAAGATTGTGTCAGCCCTCTCAGTTGGGCTGTAATACTCCCATCCAATACGAGATCTCCTATTTTTACTATAACTCCTCCAATAATTGATTCATCAATTTCTGTTTCTGATTCTACTTTTTTAGAAATAAATTTTTCTAAGGATTTTATAAGCTTATCTAAAGTCTTTTTCTTTAAAGGTCTTGCAGTTATTATTTTTGCCCTTGCTATTCCAAGTAGATCATCTAAAAGCTTTGAATAATAATCTGATATTTCATAAATAGAAGTAATCCTTTTCCTTTCTAAAAGAACCCTTAAAAAATTATTAAAAATTTTTGAAAATCCCATTTTTTCTAATACAGAATCCAGAAGTTTAATCCTTTCTTCTATAGAAAATACAGGACTTGATAACACATAAAAAAAGTTTTCATTCTTTTTGCAAATTTCTGAAAATCGTTTCAGTTCTTGACCATATTGTTTATAATGACCATCTTCTTTACCAATATCCAGTAATGCCTTTGCATATCTTTTAGCAATTTTTGAGACTTTCAATGTAACCTCTCCATTTTTTCTATAAATTCTTCAACTAATCTATCCTGATCTTTATCCTTAATTGTTTTAGAAATAAGTTGTTGAGCCTTTTGAACAGCAATTTTTATTATTTCTTCTTTGAGTTTTTCTTTAGCACTATAAATCTCTTTTTCTATAGTAGCATCTGCTTGTGCCATTATCTGAGATGCTCTTTGTTTTGCTTCTGCTATAATCTTTTCTTTTTCTTTTAGACCTTCTATTCTAAATTGATTTATTATTTCCTCTTTTTTTTCTTCTATCTCCTTTAATTTGCTTTCCAATTCATGAGCCTTTTTTTCAAATTCATATTTTTGAGTCTGCAATTCATCAAATTTCTTTTTTATTTCTTCTCTCCTAATAGAAAAGAAATCTTTTATAGCTGTTTTTTTCGCTACTATATAAAGTATAGCAATCATAACAGAAAAATTTAACAGTCTATAAAAAAAGTCTGTCATAGCCGCCTTTTCCCCTCCACTATTTTCAGCACCAAAACAGACAGAACACATAAGAAATAAGCACAAGGCAAAGAATATTCTCATTTATTTAATCTCCTTCCCAAAATCCTTTCAGCTAACTCTTTTGAAAAAAGAATAACTTCTTTCTGAAGATCTCTTTGAATCTGTTCTATTTTTCTCTCTAATTCTTCTTTTGCTTTTACAAGTTTCTCCTCTACAACTGCATATGTCTCTTTTAAAATCTTCCTTTCATATTCTGTAGCTTCTTCTTTTAAAGATTCTCGTTCCATAGATCCTAACCTTCTCGCTTGAATTAAACCTTCTTCTATAGACTTTTGTTTTTCTATAACTTGTCTTTTTATGCTATCTATCAAACTAATAAGCTTGTTAAATTCTTGATCTCGTTTAGCAAGAATATATCTTATAGGTCTATAAAGAATTTTATTCAGGATGAATACCAATATCAAAAAATTTATGATTTGAATCAATAAAGTATAATCTGGATATATAGTCATATAAAAAATCCTATTTAGTTTTTCGAAGGGCTTTTACAAAATTAAAATTTATTTGTCAACTATTTAAAACCTAATAATCTTCAAAAAAGAATCTGCTTTTAAACTTGCTCCTCCCACAAGAACACCGTCGATATCTTCTTCTGCCATTAGTTCCTTTATATTTTCTGGCTTTACACTACCTCCATATAATATTCTAACAGAATTTGCTATTTTATCCCCAAATTCTTTTTTTATCCAATTTCTTATAAAAATATGGACTTCTTGCGCCTGATCTGGAGTTGCTGTATGTCCTGTCCCGATAGCCCATATAGGTTCATAAGCTATTATGAAAGATGGGGGCATATGTTTCGAGTCTAACATATATTTTAATGAACTATTTAATTGATGTGTTATTATTTCAAAGGTTTTCCCTATTTTTCTTTGTTCAAGGTTCTCTCCCACACATAGTATAGGATAGAGACCTATTTCAATAGCAGTTTTTATTTTATTTGCTATCTCTTCATCAGATTCATGAAATATTGTTCTTCTTTCAGAATGTCCCAATATTACATGAGTACAACCTACATCTTTAAGCATGATCCCAGAAATTTCTCCTGTAAATGCTCCAGTAATTTCCCAATACATATTCTGGGCACCTAAGAATATTCCACTACTATTTATAACATGATTCATAGGATATAGGTATGTAAAAGGGGGAAATATTATTATATCTCTATCTTCTATATCTAAACTCCCTTTTACTATCGTTTCAGCAAGATTTATAGCTTCTTTCAGATTAAGATTCATTTTCCAATTTCCAGCAATAATAGGTCTCCTTTTCATTTTATGAACTCCTTATTTTTCTCCTATATATATAGCCAAGTCTATCATTCTGTTTGAGTATCCAAATTCATTATCATACCAAGCAATTATTTTTGCCATGTCACCTATAACCATTGTTGATAATGCATCTACAATCGAAGAAAAGGTGGAACCATTGAAATCCATAGAAACAAGAGGTTCTTCACATACATCTAATATACCCTTTAATTCTGTTTTAGAAGCCTCCTTTAGTGCATTATTAATTTCTTCAACACTTGCTTTTTTGCTTAATTGTATAACAAGGTCTACTACAGACACATTTGGTGTAGGAACTCTTATCGCCATTCCATTTAACTTACCCTCAAGCTCCGGAAGTACTAAAGCTACAGCTTTAGCAGCACCTGTAGTAGTAGGAACCATAGAAACAGCTGCTGCTCTTGCTCTTCTTAAATCTTTATGGGGAGCATCAAGTAATCTTTGATCATTTGTGTATGCATGAGTTGTAGTCATTAATCCTTTTTCTATACCAAAATTATCCATTATCACTTTGCAAACAGGTGCAAGACAATTAGTTGTACAAGATGCATTGGAAATTACATGATGAATGTCAGAATTGTATTTTTCATGATTAACTCCCATAACAATTGTTATATCAGGATCTTTTGCAGGAGCAGAAATAATTACTTTTTTTGCCCCTGCCTTTAGATGCCCAGATGCCTTTGCTTTTTCTCTAAAAAGGCCGGTACATTCCATAACTATATCTACATCTATATTACCCCAAGGAATATTACTTGGCTCTCTCTCAGTATATATTCTGATCTCTTTCCCATTTACCAGAAGACAATTTTCATTATGAGAGATTTCGGCATTAATCTTTCCATGTACAGAATCATATTTTAAAAGATGAGCAAGGGTTGCTGGATCAGTTATATCATTTATTGCTACAAATTCTATTTTATCATTATTTAAACCTGCCCTAAAAATCATTCTTCCAATTCTTCCAAAACCATTAATTCCAACCTTTATAGCCATTTTTCACCTCCTATACTTTATTAGATTTAATGACATTATAATAGCATCTTCATGGGTATCAGAATAATACCCCTTTCTAATTCCTACCTTTTGAAATCCCATATTTTTATATAAATTAAAAGCTACAACATTAGAGGGCCTAACTTCAAGCCATATATTTGATACGTTATTATTTAATGCAGTATGTATTAACTTATTAAGCAATATCTTTGCCATTCCTTTAGATCTATTCTTAGGATGAATAGCAATATTCATAATGTGAATCTCATCTGCTACTATCCAAAAGCAAATATATCCTATTATATTATCTTCTTCAAGTAATCCCCATATATGAGAAGATGGATTCGTTAATTCATCTAAAAATTGAATTATTCCCCATGGACTTACAAAAGAATCTTTTTCTATCTCTAATATATCTCTTTTATATTTTTCAAAAAGCCTTTTATTTATTTCTATTATAGAAATATTGGCCATTAAGTAGCCAAAAGATCTCCTGCTAAAGTTATGCTTTTTTTCCCAGCCTGAGCCGCTTTCCTACTTAATTCTTCAAGGGATAAGCCTTCTCTGTTCTTTGCAATTGCTATAAGCATAGGAAGATTTACTCCTGCTAATACCTCTACTTTTTCCTTTTCAAGAAAAGGGAGGCTTATATTACATGGAGTTCCCCCAAACATATCAGTAAGTATAAGAACTCCATCTCCTATATCTAATTCTTTTATTTTCTTGGACACCATATCTAATAATTTTTCACTATTTATAGGCTGGGTAATAGAAATAGTATCTATTAAGTCTACACTTCCTAATATAAGCTCTGCTGCATTTATTAATTCCTTTCCTACATTACAATGTGATATAATTAAGATACCTATCATCCTAAGCTTTCCTTTAGATATTTATTTCTTTATCCGCCTCTATTATTATTTTATATATTTCATCTTTTGTTTTGGCCTCTAAAAGTCTTTTTTTAAATTTATTATTTTTTAACAATTTTGCTATTCTTGCAAGTATATGCAAATGAAGGCCAGATGAATTTTCAGGTGCCACAAGCAAAAAAAATAAATGTACAGGTCTATTATCTATTGAGCCATAATTTATACCCTTTTTACTTCTTCCAAAAGATAAAAGGGGAGCTTTAAGCACATCTATTTTTCCATGAGGTATAGCTATACCTTCACCAATTCCAGTTGTTCCCAGTTTTTCTCTTTCCATCAGCACTTGTACTAATCTCTCTTTTTTTAATAATGGCTCATGTTTACATACTATTTCAGCAAGTTCTTCAAGTACACCTATTTTATCTTTTGCCTTAAGTTCAGAAATAATATCATCTTCATCTATTATTTGTGACAACTTCATGCCTCATCACCATTTCCATCTTTTATTATTTTCAGCCTATAGGCTGTATTAAACCAAGATTGCCATTTTTCTTTTTATATATAACATTTATCTGATTTGTATTGGAATTTCTAAAAACAAGAAAATCTCTATTAGAGTAACTTAATTGCATGGCAGCCTCTTCGGGATCCATAGGTTTTGCTTCCATCTCCTCTGTTTCTATAGCAAATTGTTCTGATAAAGATACAGCCTCTTCTTCTTTTTCAGCAGAAGAAATCTCTGAATCCCAATTTTCTTGACGTCTTACCCTTATCTTTTTTATATATTTTTTTACTTGTTTTTCTAACTTATCTGCAACTTGATCAATAGCTGAATACATGTCTTCCGTTTCTTCAACGGCATTTATCCATGTTCCATTTAGATTAAGGGTTACATCTGCTTGATGCCTAAATTTTTCAACACTAAGAACAACACGGGCTTCTGCTGGAAAATCCAAGTACTTATCTATCTTTGAAATTTTTTCAATAGCATAATCTCTAAGACTATCTATAGGATTGGTATGCCTAAAAGTTACTGTAATTTCCATAGATATCCTCCATTATTGTTTTATATCCTTTCTTTTTTTAGAAGAGAGAATCCCCATAGATTCTCTATACTTTGCAATAGTTCTTCTTGCTATCTTAATATTGTATTTACTTTCTAATATCTTTTTTATTTCCTGGTCACTATAAGGCTTATTTTTATCTTCACTTTGAATTATTTTCCTTATGTATTCCTTTACACTTGTAGAAGACAAACTATTTCCCCTTGTTCCATTGATGGCACTAGTAAAAAAGAATTTGAGTTCAAAAATTCCTTGAGGTGTATGAACATATTTATTATTAGTAATTCTGCTCACAGTTGATTCGCTCATATTAATATCTTCTGCTACATCTCTTAGAACTAAAGGTTTAAGGTAGGCAATGCCATTATCTAAAAATTCTTTTTGAAATTTTACTATACTTTTAGTTACCTTATATATAGTACTTTGACGTTGATATATACTTTTTATAAGCCATATAGCAGATCTAAATTTTTCTTTTAAATATATTTTCTCTTTTTTGTTAAGTGCATCTCTTCTCTTTAACAATTCTCTATAATAAGGACTTATCTTTAGTTTTGGTAGATCATCTTGATTTAATAAGACTTCATATTCATCTCCTATTTTTACTACATATACATCAGGTACTATATATATAGGTCTTTCATCAAAATAATTGCTTCCAGGTCTTGGATCCAAACTTTTTATAACAAGGATGGCAGCTAATACATCATCCATAGTAACAGATAGTTCATTAGCAATTTTTTCATATTTCTTGTTTTCTACATCTAATAGATGATGCATTATTATCTTTTCAACAATTGTACCTTCAAGATTATAAGCTTTTGCTTGTATTAATAAACACTCTTTAATATCTCTTGCAGCAACACCAACAGGATCAAAGTTTTGGATAGCATAAAGAACCTTTCTCACTTTGGCCAAAGTAGTCCCAGTAATTTTTGATATCTCATCTAAAGAAGCCTCTAAGTATCCATCCTTATTAAGATTTCCTATAATATGAATACCTATATTCTTTTCTTCATCATTTAAATTACTAAGACTCAATTGCCACATGAGATGAGAATACAAATCTGTCTTTGAAGCAGTGAAATTTTCAAATGGAGGAAGCTCTCTTTTGCCAGGATTTAAGACTCGTTCTTTATCATATATATAATCATCCCTATATTCTTCAAAGTAAGTATCCCATCCATTATTATATTCATAAATGGACGAATCTTTATCTAAGCTCACATCTTTTATTTCCAAATCTGTAGTTTCATTTCCTACTATATCAACCTCTTCTAAAACAGGATTTGTTTTTATTTCTTCTTTTATAAGCTCCACTAATTCTATCCTGGAAAGTTGAAGAAGCTTTATAGCTTGCTGAAGTTGAGGAGTGAGAACAAGCTGCTGACTTAAATTGAGAGACTGTTTTAGTTCTATACCCATATTACTAATATGAAAAATCTTCTCCTAAGTATGAATCTCGTGCTATCTTGCTTTTAATTATTTTTTCAGGTGGTCCATATTCTATAATCTTTCCCTTATCTATGATATAAGCTGCATCACACACACTCAAAGTTTCTCTTACATTATGATCTGAAATCATAATACCTATTCCTTTATTTTTCAACTGTATAACAATCTGTTTTATTTCATTTACTATAATAGGATCAACGCCTGCAAATGGTTCATCTAATAGCATGAATTTTGGTTTAGTAATAAGAGCGCGGGTTATTTCTAATCTTCTTCTTTCTCCACCAGATAAGGAGGAAGCCTTCTGCTTAGATAAATGGGCAATATTAAGCTCATTTAACAATTTATTTAAACGTGCTTGCCTCTCTTTGTTATCAATATCCAAGGATTCAAGTATTATTAAAAGATTTTCTTCTACAGTTAGTTTGCGGAATATAGATGGTTCTTGAGGTAAATAATAGATCCCCTTTTTTGCTCTTATATACATTGGCATAAATGTTATATCTTCTCCATTTAATAGCACTTTACCTTCTGTAGGTTCTAATAATCCAGCAATCATATAAAATGTAGTAGTTTTACCTGCTCCATTAGGTCCTAAAAGTCCTATGACCTCCTTTCTTCTTATATTTATATCTACATTATTTACTACTTTCTTAGTATCAAATATTTTTACAAGTCTTTTAGCATACAATACATCTGTATTGGCATCCATAACATTACCTACTTTTTCCCGATTTAGGAAATATAACGGCCTTTACAGATCTGTTTTTAGAGCTTTCTACAACACTACGATTTTCTTTAAGATATATTATAATTCGATCTCCTTCAACAAAGTTTTGTCCTTGTTTAACCATAGGTTTTCCAGTTAGAATAACCTTATCATTTCCTTGATAATATACCGCTTTATTAGAAGTAGCTACACCTCCTTGTTTTCCCCTATATATTTTTACATTGCCTGTTGCTACTATTTTAGATATAGAAGATTTATTAGAGGAACTATTTTTTGATACAGAATAATATACCACCATTTTTTTACATACTATTTTCAATTCCCCTTTTTTGGCAACCACATTACCTGTAAAAGTAATTAATTTTAATTCATCATCTACTTCTAATTTGTTTGAAGTTATAATAAGTGGAATATTTTTATTAGATTTAGTTATTATATCAATAGCCCATACTCTTGCAAAAAAAATGCCTATAAAAAATAATAACATAATCTTTTATGAAGATTTTTGTATGATACTTTTAACATCTGAAAGCACCTTTATTTTCTTTTTTTTTATATCCAAAAAAAGCCCTTTTCCTTTTATATTAAAAAAAGTTCCATCTATTTCAACTGGATCTGTCGATCTCCCCTGCCCCGTTTTTTCATTAAATATTAAACTATCAGTAAACATCCTATATGAATTTCCATAAGTAGCCTTAAGATTTCCATTAAGATATAAGATATTCTTTTGCCTTTCATATCTACCTTTATCACCTACAAGATCAAAATTTTTTCTGCCTTTTGAATGAAGTATTAAGTGGAATTTATAAAAAGTGATTATTTTTCTATCCTTTGAAAATATCACATTTTTGGCATCAAGTTCCCATTTGATATTTTTATCTGGATTATCATGTGTATAATGAACATCTTTTAATTGTATAGCATAGGATGGTACTATATGTTTTATAGTTTCTGCTCTTTTTATCACCTTTTTGTGAGAAGTTATCATATAATATCCTAATATTAATACCATGAATATAAGACCTAATGCAGGCCAATGATGTTTAATTAATTGTTTCATTATCCTTTCTTTTTATAACCTTATGAATATCTATTAATATTTTGACAAGAGATTTTAATTCATAAAGTGATATTGAATTAGGCCCATCACACAACGCATTATCTGGATCAGGATGTATTTCTAAAAATATTCCATCCACACCTGCCGCAACAGCTGCTTTAGCAAGATATGGCACAAATTCCCTTTGCCCTGAAGATCTATCTCCAGCTCCACCTGGCAATTGAACACTATGAGTAGCATCAAATACTACAGGATACCCAAAGTCTTTCATAATAGGAATGCTTCGTATATCTACTACTAAATTATTATACCCAAAGCACGTGCCTCTCTCTGTGAGAATAATAAAGTTATTCCCAGTAGAATTTATTTTTTCAATTATATTTTTTATCTCCCAAGGAGACAAAAATTGACCTTTTTTAATATTTATTGGTAGATTAGTTGCTGCTGCTTTTATTATCAGATCTGTTTGTCTGCATAAAAAAGCAGGAATTTGTATAATATCCAAAACTTGAGCGGCTTTTTCTATTTCATTTTTGCAATGCACATCAGATATAACAGGCAACCCATATTTTTGTTTGACTTTATCTATGATCTTAAGCCCTTTTTCTAATCCAGGGCCTCTGTAAGATTTAATGGATGTCCTGTTTGCCTTATCATAGGATGTTTTAAATATTACTGGAATATTCAGTTCTTCTTTTAATTCTTTTAAAAAATGAGCTACCTTAAATATAATATCTTCACTCTCTATAACACAAGGTCCTGCTATCAAAAATAATGCTACATTTTTTGAAAAAATTTCTTTTATATCCATAATCTCCTTTTTATATTATAATATAGTTGTTATATCTTTTCTATATTATTGAGTAAATATAAATTGAAAGTATTAACATTTGATTAGTATACAAAAATTAAAAAGGGAGGGTAATCTTTATGAGTATAAACGAAGAGTTACTAAAAATACTCGCGTGTCCTAAATGCAAACAAGATATATATTTTGATGGCCAAAATAACATATTGATATGTAAAAAATGTAAGGTATATTATGAGATAAAAGATGGAATTCCTATTATGCTTATTGAAGAAGCTAAACCTATTAAGGAGATTAAGAATTAGCTTATATATAAAGATATAATATATAGCCTGTATATAATGTTAAAAGGATTAGTCCATCTTTTCTGCTAATTAAAAGATTTCTTCTTATCATAAACCAAGGTATTAAGCTTATAATAAGCATTATTAAATAGTCTACAAATAGCTTGCTTTTAAATATACCCCCTGTAATAGGTATCGGTTTAATAAGGGCTGTCAGTCCTAAAACACACATTATGTTGAACGCATTACTCCCTATAAGATTTCCTATGCTTATGTCAGCATATTTTCTGTAAGAAGCCACAACAGATGTAGCAAGCTCTGGCAGAGACGTTCCAAATGCAACAATCGTTAAACCTATTACTTTTTCGCTTATTCCAAAAATGCGCATTATATTTTCTGCCCCTTTTACCACCATTTTAGCCCCAACAACTACAAACAATATGCCAATTATTATAAAAAAAGTTTGCACAAATCCTTTTGTTTTCTTATGCTCGTTTTTTAAATATACATCTTCTGTGGAAGTAATAGATCTGTTTGTCTTGTCTTCTAAGTAATTAAAAATAGTATAAGTAATAAGAGATAAAAATAAAATAAAACCATCAAATCTTCCTATTTCTGAATCCAAAGATATAACTATTAGATACACTGATACAAACACCATAATAGGTATATCCCTCTTTAAAAGCTCTTTTCTACATTTAATTGGATGAAACAGGCTAGCAATTCCCAATACTAAAGCAATATTACAAATATTGCTTCCTACTACATTGCCAATAGCTATCATACTTTTACCTTTTAATGCAGACAAAAGGCTCACTACGAGCTCTGGTGTAGATGTGCCAAAGGCCACGATTGTTAATCCTATTAAAAGAGGACTAAGACCTAAAAGCATTGCAAGTTGAGATGCACCTTTTACAAGCCATTCCGCACCTATATAAAGGAAAACAAATCCAAATATTAGTAGAAAAAAGAAATTCCACATGATATATGTTATATAACAACTTTTTCCCTTTTTACCATAATATTTTGTTTTAATTGACTTATTAAAAAATCTTTTTTTAAATACGAAATAAAAAAGGATCAAAAAATGATAGTTAGATTTTGGGGCGTAAGAGGTTCTATTCCGTGTCCGGGGCCTAATACAGTAAAATATGGGGGCAACACTTCATGTATTGAGCTTATTATAAAAGAGTTAAACCATAGAGTAATAATTGATGCAGGTTCTGGCATAAGAGAACTGGGAAATTATTTATTAAAAGAGAATTTTACAAATAAAAAAGATAGCATAAAAATATTTCTTACTCATACCCATTGGGACCATATTATGGGTTTTCCTTTTTTTGCTCCTATGTATATGGCTGATTCTAATATTAAGATATTTGGTCCAAGAGCATCAGAAAATAATTCCTTAGAAGAAATTGTTGGCGGTCAATGGACATATAATTATTTTCCTATATTGCATAAAGATTTGGCTGCTAAGGTAGAATATATTGAACTTGAAGAAGGAATTTATGATTTAGAAGATGGTTTATTATTGAAAACACAGTTGCTTTCCCATCCAATTGCATGTTTAGGTTATAGGTTTGAATTTAGGAATAGATCATTTTGTACTATATATGATACAGAACCTTTTAATAATATAAATCAAATAATAGAATTTGCAAAAAATGTTGATTTATTGGTTCATGATGCTCAATATACAAAAGACGAATATGATTCTACAAAAGCTGGTTGGGGACACTCTTATATAGAATATGCCCTTGATATAGCAAAAAAAGCTAATGTAAAAAAATTAGCTTTTTTTCATCATGATCCTGATAGAACAGATGAGGAATTAGATAAACTAAGTATAAAATATAACTGTTATAAGATAAACAGTTTCTTTGCTAAAGAAAAGCAAGAAATTATTCTTTAATTTTATTGATGGTTTTCTTTTAACAAATCTGTAACCTTTTTTACGGGATTAAAAGTTATTGCAGGTACTTCTACAAATATACTGTTCCAATAAGCCATTCCACCGTTCCATAATCCAGGCAATTCTAATGCTTTTATATCCTTTCCATCCTTAGATTTTAGAGTTATAAAAACAGCATTTTTATCCACGTAGTGGATTAAATCAAATTTTTTACCCTGCCAATCTCTGGTCCAGCATACAATATGGACAGGATTAAAGTGAGTAGATGAGTTGAATATTTTTCTTTGTTCCTGGGAACTCATGTCTACTTGGGCATTTTCTACAATCTGCATGGATATGTTTCCCTGAGCATCCTTTACCCAAAAAGGGCCTCCTCCAGGTTCCCTGATATTTGGCACCATACCACATACCCTGATAGGTCTATCCAAAATAGTCATAATATATTCTTTTTTTCTTATTAAATCTAAATCTTCTGGAATATCTATATAAAGATATTTTTTGCAAAATTTAGATATTTCTATCATAATTTCTTTGTTTATATTACTATAACGTAATGATTGAATAAAACTATTGATTTTATCTTTTAACCATAAAAGATAACCAGCAAGAGCTTTTGTCCAAAAATATATTTTCTCTTTTAATCTATCTGGAACAACATTATCTATATTCTTAATAAATATAAGCTCATCTTCTATATTGTTTAAATTATAAATAAGGGCACCATGTCCCCCTGGTCTGAAAAGTAGGCTTCCATCACTTAATCTAAAAGGCTTATTATTGATATCTACTGCTATAGTATCTGTGCACCTTTTTTGTAAAGAAAAATCCACTTGATAATTAATATTATATTTCTTTTCATAATTTTCTTTTATTTGATCAAAAAATTGTAAAAACTTCTTTTTATGTTCTGATGAGACTGTAAAGTGTAATTTGCAAAGGCCTTTATATTTTGTATAACCTGTGGCTTCTACAAGGTGTTCCTCAAAAGCAGTCCTATTTCTATCAATATATCTATGAAATTTTATTAATGCTTTAGGCATATTGGAATAATTAAGACCATCTTTTGTAAGAAGATATTTGAGTATTACTTTAAATTCCTTCTTTTTAATTAAGTCCCGCACTTCATAACCATGTTTTTTTAAGATTATCTTTAAATCATCAAAAAAAGCAAATTTTTCAATATTATCAACAAAAAAAATAAAATCTTTTGCATCTTGATCATCTTTCTTAGCTAAGTTTTCTATTATGCTAACATTATCAGAATTATTGTAAAACCGGATTAACGCCTTAAACATTCTGGTAGCTGCACCAGATGCGGGGACGAATTTTATCTTTTTTATATGATTTGAATGTGTTTCATACCATTTAACCCATTCTTTTGCTTTTTCATAAGGAAACTCTGTTATTCCATCTCCTAATGTGCAAGGCCTTATAAGCTCAACATAAGGGGTTCCCCTATCAAACATTTCTATTTGCCATAAGATATCTTCCTCTCTAATTCCCAAATCTTTAAGTTGTTCTTTGTCCTTAATTGTTAACATGAAATTCTTCATTTCTTTTCTTTCTCCTTTTTATTATTTTATTGTATAAATCTATTGTATAATGAAAAATAAGATATATGAAAATAATTTTATAGGAATGGCTGTGTTATCCCAAGACAAGCATAAAGTAGATGGTATATTAAAAAGGCTTAAAAATATTACTTTAGATATAAATGATAAAGAGAATATTTTTAAAGAGGTCAAATTATTATATAAAAAACTTGACCTTTCAGAAAAAGAACAGCTTTTCAGGTCAATAATAGAGCAAATAGAAGTTCAAAAACAAGAACTTGTTCCGATGATAAATAAAGCAAATGTTGAAAGCATGGATAATATTCAATGGTCACTTTTTTTATCTGAATTAAGGCAGAAGCTATCCTCTCCTAGACTAAATATGCTCTTGAATATATCAAGAATTCCAGGAGGATTGAGGTTTTTACTAAATCTTAGAAGTGATATTTTGACTATAAAAAGGGAATTAGGTGTATCAGATCTTAAGGCATTAGATAGAGATATTGTTCTATTATTTGAAATGTGGTTTTGTGAAGGTTTCTTGTATTTAGAAGAGATAACTTTAGACTCTACTTACAGGCAGATAGAAATTATAAAGAACAGTGATCTTGTTCATCCAATGATAAGCGTAGAGGAGATGATAAGAAGACTTGGTAAAGACAAGAGATGTTTTGCCCTATATCACAAATTAATTCCTCATGAACCTATAGTGTTTATAGAGGTAGCTTTAACAAAAGGTATTCCAAAAAGGATTGATGAAATAATTGGTAAAGATGTTATTAAAGAGGAGCGTATAGATACAGCAACCTTTTATTCTATAAATAATACACAAAATGGTCTCGCAGGTTTAGGGCTCGGAAAAGTGCTTATTGCTAGGGTAATGGAATATCTTAGGAAAGAAGATAGCAGAATAAAAAATTTTGTTACTCTAAGCCCTATGCCAGGATTTTGGGAGAGATATCTCAAAGCTATATTACAAAGAAAAGATAAATCATTTTCCCTTAAGGCAGATACAATAGAAAATTTTTTCTCTAAAAAACAAAAACTTATTATATTAAAAAAAGCAGGTATAAATATAGAAGATTCTGATTTGGAATGGCAGTCCTTTAATAAAAGGCTTTTGCATATACTTTCAAAAAATGATTGGCCTAAAGATAAAGAAATTGTAAAGGCACTAAGAATGCCTTTGACTAAGATAGCTGCTCATTATTTACTAAAAGAAAAAACTCCAAATGGTAAGCCATTGAATCCAGTAGCTAATTTTCATATAAGAAATGGAGCAACTGTATCAGATAATAATATAAATTTTCTTGCAAACACTTCCACTCGTGGCTTAATGGAGTCCTGTGGCATAATGGTTAATTACATTTACTCTCTTAATTTTATGCTTAACATTAGTAGGCACTTTAGATGGCTTGGTAGTATTGTTAAAAGATAAGTTATATCAAGTATTTTTTATTATATTTTTATTTACAAATAATTTTTTGTTTTTATCGTGCTTGTTTAAGGATGCAAGTTAAATATTGGCAAAACATATACCAGTAATAAATTATATACTTATATTATAAAAATAAACGCCTAAAAATTACTTTTTAAGAACTATAATGTGGGGTAAACACCTTTTATTAGTGCAAGGAAGGTACTGATATAAAACAGAATCAATCAAAGGATTAATTTTAGAATATTAAACTTAGGAAAAACATGTTAACCTCTCAATTAAAACAAATGATTTCAAGGATGATAATAATAGGATTTGATCAGCAATATCTATATAAGGAAAGCCATTTTGCTGTAGAAATAACAAAATATTGTCCAGGTGGGATTATATTATTTGACCGTGATTTTTATCATAGTAAGAGAAGAAAAAACATATGTTCTCCTGATCAACTTAAAAAACTAATTAGACAATTATGTTCCTATACATTATATCCTATCCTAATCGCTATAGACCAAGAAGGAGGAAAGGTCTCAAGATTGAAACCTGAAGATGGTTTTATCCCTACTCCATCAGCCAGTTATCTTGCTAAACAAGAAGATCTAACAAAAGCTAAAAAAATTTATTTAGATTTGGCTCAACAACTTTTTAATATGGGAATAAACTGTAATTTTGCACCAGTTTTAGATCTGGCTATTAATCCAAACAATTATATTATAGTGAAATTAGAGCGTTCTTATGGAAAATCTCCCCAAAAAGTTATAAAATATGCACGTATTTTTTGTGATGCTTTACATAATAAAGGTATTATTAGTGTACTAAAACATTTTCCTGGTCATGGTTCTTCAAATAATGACTCACATGATGGATTTGCAGATATAAGCAATACTTGGAATTCTATAGAATTAGAGCCATATCAAAGGCTTATTCAAGAAGGTAAAGCGGATATGATCATGACTGCCCATCTATTTAATAAATATCTTGATCCAGTTTACCCTGCCTCTTTGTCTTACAAAGTAAATACATTATTGCTTAGAAAAAAGTTGGGTTTCAAAGGAGTAATAGTAAGTGATGATATGCAAATGAAGGCTATTTCTAAATACTATTCATTGGCTCAGGCAACAAGTTTGGCCATTAATGCAGGCATAAATATGCTTATCTTTAGTAATCAATTAGATAAAATTTCATTAGCAGATATTGTAAACATTATATATGAACA
Organism: uncultured Desulfobacterales bacterium; assembly: GCA_964567535.1. GTDB lineage: Bacteria > Desulfobacterota > DSM-4660 > Desulfatiglandales > JALVZP01 > CAZMNC01. The sequence goes on from CAZMNC010000049.1 coordinate 17,436, forward strand.
AATAAAAAAAGGCTCTATATCCATAGACAGGATTACAGAATCCAACAGATTAATAGAAAATTTATTTACCAAAATTAATTTTTTTAATGCTAAGCATAATAATGCCTATAAAATTAGAGTCTAATTTCACTCACCTTATTATCTAAAAACAAAACTTGTTTCTTTATTTCATGGTTGCTTTTTAGGCTTTTTCTTATTTTTTCAAAGGCATATATAGCTGTAGAATGGGTTCTATTTATAGATTTTGCTATTTCTGTTAGAGATTTATTGGTATATTTTCGAGCAAGATATACATATATATTTCGAGCTGTAGAGTATACCCTTTTTCTAGACTTAGATCTTAAGGTATCAGGATCAATTCTATAATATCTACATATTAGTTTCATTATATCTTCTAAAGTGACAATAGGTTCTGAAGGTATAAAATGTAATATAACTTCCCTTGCCAAATCAAGATCTATCTTTGCTCTCATAAAGTCTGCCTTTGCCTTCAGGCAGTTTATAACACTTTCCATATGTCTTATATCCTTTGTAATGTGAGATGCAAGAAAATGTATTATCTCTTCGTCTAAATGGAGCCTTTGTTCCAATGCCTTTTGAGATATAATTTTAAAACGGGTTTCATAATCTGGAAAATCAATAGGTGTTATAAGTCCAGAAGTTAGCCGCGAAGATAGTTCTTTCGAAAGACGAGGTATTTTGTTTGGAGGAAGACAACTTGTAAAAATTACCCTTTTTTTGTCATTTATAAGCGAATCTAAAGTGTGAGCCAATTCTATCTGAGTTTTTTCTTTTCCGCTTAAGAAATGTATTTCTTCTAATAATAATACATCACAAGATTTCCTATATCTTTCTTTAAAGGAATCTACTTGTTTTGTTTTTATGGCATATATCAATTCATTCATAAAATCTTCTACTGTAACATAAACTACCTTAGTTTCTGGTTTTTGTTTTAAGATCCAATGACCCACAGCCTGAGAAAGATGTGTTTTACCTAAGCCTGTACCGGCTAACATAAACAATGTGCCATAATTCCAAGTATCAGTTGATGCAAAAGTTGTAGAGGCATTATATGCAAATTCATTACAAGGACCAACAATGAATTTTTCGAATACAAAATCTTTATTAAGACGAAGTCTTTTGGGGCCTCTTGTTTTAAAAGTTTCATGTATATACATTTGGCCTGGAGTATATAATATCTTGCTTCCACTATTTGTTCCTTTATCCCTTGGAACAACTTTAAACTGAAATTCCAACTTTTCGTTCACTAAGTGAGAAAAGACTTCTGTAATTATATCCAAATAATTCTCTGCAACCCACCTACAAGAGAATTTATTAGGACATCCCAAAATAATCGTACTTCCTTTTTTTCTTAAAAACTGAATAGGCTTGATCCATAAAGAAAAACTATTCTTGGGGATCCTTTGTTTTATCTTATTTTTTACTTCTCCCCATACCTCCTGCATATTTCCCTCCCTTTATGATCCGTGGTTGAGTTAGTTGTGATTATAAATGAATGCATGAATCTTTTCTTAGGATGCAACTAATGTCAAACTTTTTAAGCACTGTTCTTATACAAAGAACCATGATATCAAAATTTAAAAAGGCTCAGGTTATTTATATAAAAACTCTGTTCTATCAATAATGCCTTGATAAAAAAGGATTTTTTTTGGATTTTTTTTTTAATAAAATCAATATATTATATAGTAACAATGTTATATGTATTTTCGATCTTGATGTTTATTCATTTTTTCTTTTATTTTCATGTCCATTTGATTTTTTGTCTAAATTATAGAGATAAGCAATCAGAAAATAAAGTTATACATAAGGGCTTAATGACAATTAGAGATTATTATGATATGAATTTTGACAGAATATGTTTTGTCTATTGTTGATAACGGAGTTTACAAATATATATATTGTATAAAACGAGAAAATTTATAATGCAGTCTACACATAAGATTTATATAATAGAAAATACTTTTATGAAATGATAATATTTTAAAATAAATTAGGAGCTTAAAAATATGGAACAGAAACCAGATTGTTTTGGCATATTAGATAAGGTGTTTCCAATTTCTGAGTCAGGAATAAGAGAGGTAAAAAGTAAATGTATAGAATGCCCTTTTAGGATAGAATGCCTAAAAAGTGCACTTGATTCTGAAGAAGGGATAAAAATGAAAGAAGAGATGTTAAAGCGTCATCCTGTGCATGGTGTCGGGGATTGGATAAAAAGATGGTCTGAAAAAAAGATGCTCAATATGGGTTTGGATAAAGATAAAAAGGAAGGTATATGGTCTAATATATGGTCAAACTTTAAAAAAGTGATGTTTTTCCCTAAATTATTCTTTTTATCTGTTAAGGACATAGAACTTAAAGATGCTTTTATATTTGCTATTTTTATGGGTTCTATTGGTTCTATGTTTTCCATGTTTTGGAAACTTGTTATCCTTGCGGACAAATTTCCATCTCTTATGAACATTTTGCAACAAAACTCTATTGGTTCAATGGATATCATAATTTTTTTTAGTTTCTTTTCTATTCCTTTAGTGGTAATTTTAGGCTTAATTATATACAGCTTTGTAATACATATATTTCTGTCAGCATTTGGAGCAGCAAAAGGTGGAATAAAAAAGACTTTTTTTGTTATTTGTTATTCTCAAGCCCCAGAAATCTTATCATTCATCCCTATGCTTGGAGGAATAATAGCATTTGTATGGAGATCTGTACTTCAAATAATAGGTTTAAAATATATTCATAAAACAAGTTATGCAAAAGTGATAATATCATTTCTGATACCTTTGTTTATATTTTTTGCTTCTATGATGATTATCATGAGCAGTCTTTATCATATAATTTCAAGAGTATTTTCTTAAAATGATACCTTATGAAAAGATTCTAAATAGCGCACAACTTGAAGCTGTGATGACCATAGACGGGCCTGTTCTTATTATAGCAGGCGCAGGGAGTGGTAAAACAAGAACCTTAGTATACAGGGTAGCAAGACTTGTGGAATTAGGAGTTTATCCTCCTTCAATCTTACTTTTAACCTTTACAAAAAAGGCTGCTCATGAAGTCCTGGAAAGAGCAACCAAACTCCAAGATGAAAGATGCAAATTTGTTTCAGGAGGAACATTTCATTCCTTAGCTAATAAGATTCTGAGAAGATATTCTCATATTTTGGGTTTTCCTAATGGTTTCTCACTTTTGGATAGATCAGACATGGAAGATATAATTTCTTCTTTAATACAAGAACTTGATTTTAATAAAAGACCTGACAGATTTCCCAAAAAAGGAACAATTGCTAATATTATCAGTAAATCACTCAATACACAAAAATCTATAAAAACGATTCTTAAAGATGAATATGAACATTTTTTAGAGTTCTCCCATTATATAGAAAAAGTGGCTCAACTCTATCAAAAATATAAAAGGAACAATTTTCTAATGGATTATGATGATCTTTTAATATTTTTTAGAGATCTTCTGCAGCAGAATTTAGAAGTAAGAAATAAATTATCTTCTCAATTTAGATACATAATGGTAGATGAGTATCAGGATACAAATAAGATCCAAGCAGATATATTGGAATGGCTTTGTTATAATCATAAAAATATAATGGTAGTAGGAGATGATTCTCAGGCTATATATTCCTTTAGAGGAGCAGATTATAATAATATGTTTGATTTTCCTAATAGATTTCCTAATACAAAAATTATAAAGTTAGAAGAAAATTATCGTTCTACCCAACCTATTCTCAATTTTACCAATGCGCTTATGGAAAAAGCTATAAAAAGATATACAAAATGTTTATATACTAAAAGAGAAGGGGGTAGAAAACCAGAGCTTATAAATACAAAAACAGAGCCAAAGCAGGCGGAATTTATATGTAGTTATATAATAGATCAATTAAAAAAAGGTTATTCACTGAAGGACTTTGCTGTACTTTTTAGGGCAGCATATCATTCTTTTGAATTAGAGGCGGAACTTACAAGGCAGAGGATTCCATATGTAAAATACGGAGGATTTAAATTTTTAGAATCTGCTCATATAAAAGATTTTTTGAGTTATATTAGAGCATTTTTAAATAAAGAGGATATTATTAGTTGGATAAGGATATTAAGACTTATAAAAAACATTGGTCCTGCAAAAGCTCAGGAAATTTACAATTGGTTAAAGAAAAATAATATACATCCAAAAGATATTATTCTTTGGCCTGGAATGAAATCCAGATATGAAGGATTAAATGATTTATCTCAACTGTTTTATAATATGTCAGCTAATAATATATCCCCTAAGGATGTTGTAGAGCATGTGATTGAATATTATACTCCTATAATGCAAGAAAAATTCGACGACTACCCTAAGAGATTGAGAGAACTGAAACAGCTTATACCTATGGCACTCAGATATGATAACATACGGACTTTTATGGATGATTTAATATTAGAACCCCCTACAAGTGCTGACGAACTTGGGTATAGTCATGAAGATAATTTTCTTACTTTATCTACAGTTCATTCTGCAAAAGGTTTGGAGTGGCCTATTGTTATAATAATATGGGCAGTTGAAGGTAGATTTCCTCTTTTAAGAGCTATTAATGATATAGAGGCCCTTGAAGAAGAGAGACGACTAATGTATGTAGCCACTACAAGAGCTAAGGAACATTTAATCATTTGTTATCCTGGTGATGAATTTGTGCCTCTTTGGGAAACGGGAACAAGATATAATATAGACAACAATCTGTCTTCTTTTATACGGTATATCCCCAATCATATGTTTTCATATAAAGATCTTGGCATACAAAGCAAAAATTCTGTAAAGACTGATTCCTTTTTTACTCCTGGTGATAGAGTCCAACATCCTGCTTTTGGCACTGGAATAATCTCCAAAATAATTAGTCAAGATAAAGTGGAGGTATTATTTGCCAAAGCAGGCAAAAAATTACTTCATCTTGCATATACTACGTTGGATAAGATATAAAATAATTTTTAATGGAGTAAATGGGCTAAGTACCAGTTTTCTATATGTTCTCCCCATAGCAGTATCAGCAAGTGCTTCCGCCAATTTTTGGCCATATGTCCTAAAAAGGAAATCTCTTATTTTTGGATACTTATATGTAAGTCCTGACAAAAACCTCCCTATTCTAAACTCAGATATAATAACTCCTTTAATATTAGATTCATAAATATTTTTTATCCTTTTCTCATCAAAAGCCCCTTCTACTATAGCTTCTGCTGCAAGTCTTCCGCTTAAAATAGCTCCAGAGATACCTTCTCCTGTTATTGGATCAACAAATCCAGCTGCATCTCCTACTAATAAAACCTTATTTTTTACAAATCCATCCTTTCTGGGACTTATAGGAATAATATATGGATGACGTTTCATACTTATTACCTTCTTTATATTTAAAAATTTCAAATAATTTTTTATTAACAAATCAGGCGTGAATTTATTCTTCCTTGTTTTTAAAACTCCAATAGATAGATGGTCTTTTTTGGGAAAAAGCCAAGCATATCCACCAGAAAATAAGCCAAAGTCAAATCTTGCTTTATTATTAAACCTTTCAAGATACTTATCTTCTACGAATACCTCCCAGTTTACAGAAGGAACAAGATATCTTGTCTCTTTCCATCCAGATTTTCTGGCAACAGTACTTATTGCTCCATCAGCACCAATAACAAAATATGCGCTTATTTTTCCAATACTTGTATTTAATACTACCTTTTTATCTGCGAATATCTCCTTTAATTTACACTCTTGAAATATTTCTACTCCAGCATTTATCGCTGCATTTGCTAATAATAAATCAAATTTATCTCTCATAGTCATTGAAATTACAGGGAAACCTCTTTCTATAATAAATCTTTTATTTGCAGATACCATACTCAAAGATACAGAGAAACATTTTTTTTCAATCACTGAATTGATATCTACAGGCATATATTTTAATGCTCTATAAACAATCCCACCACCACATGGTTTATATCTTGGCATACGTTGTTTTTCAATAATTGCCACTTTAAGCCCATGTCTTGCAAGTTGAAGAGCCGCACTACTTCCTGCAGGGCCACATCCTACAATCACAACATCAAAGCTATTTTTTTGTATTTTATTTACATGCATAAAAAAAATAGTTAATTAGCATTAATATGAAACATAATACCTCTTTGTCAAAGGTTTTAAACTTATGGGATTCTATGGCTATATCTATAGGGGTAGCTATTGGTGTAGGTATATTTAGGGTTCCATCTGAAGTAGCAAGATTTATGCCTATACCCCAGTTTATACTATTAGCATGGATAATAGGTGGACTTTTTTCCATAATAGGGGCTCTTTGTTATGCTGAGCTTTCCTCCTCATTCCCCAGAACAGGAGGGGACTATATCTATTTAAGAGAAAGCTATGGACCTTTGATGGCATTTTTATATGGCTGGAGTTCCATATTGGTTATTCGTACAGGTATAATAGCTGCTGTTGCCTTTGTTTTTGCTGAATATACCTCTTCTCTTTTTTGCTTAGGAAATATATTTGTAAAACCCATTGCCATTTTTATTGTATTATTTCTTTCTATAATAAATGCTTTTAAATTGCATCTGGGAAAAAATATACTTAATATAGCTGTACTTGCCAAGATAATTGCTTTAATTGGTATTATTATATTTGCCTTTGGATCAAAAAAGGGAAATATAGGTAATCTTTATGTTGAATATCATGTAAAAAGTTTTAAAGTGATCTATATGTTAGGCTTAGCGCTTGTACCTATTCTTTGGACTTATGGTGGATGGCATGAAAATACATTCATGACAGGAGAAACAAAAGATCCAGAAAAAATTTTACCTATTGCCCTTATAGTAGGTACTTTGTCTATTACTGTTATATATGTATTTATTAATGGAGCATATTTGTTTATCCTTTCTGTAAAAAATGTGGCAAATGCATCTCTTATAGCTGGTAAGATGATGAAGATTATTTTTGGCAATTGGGCAAAAAAAATTACAGATGCACTAATAGTTATATCTTCATTTGGTACTTTGAATGCCACAATTATGACTTCAAGTAGAATCACTTATGCTATGAGTGATGATAATTCTTTGTTTAAATATCTTTCTTATGTAGATAAAAGATTTCATACTCCTTTAAGAGCAATCATGGTAAATGCTTTTTGGAGTATTATCTTGGTTATATGGGGCAATTTTGGTAAGTTACTTTTTTTTACAGGCATTCTTATATGGCTATTCTTTGGTGCTATTGTATTTGGAGTAATATTGCTTAGGAGAAAATATCCAGATATAAATAGACCATTTATGGTATGGGGATATCCAATTGTTCCGTTAATATTTGTAGTTGTGTGTTTATACATATGCATAGACATATTCTTTAAATATCCTGTTCAATCTTTTACAGGAATATTTATAATGTTAAGTGGTATTCCGGCATATTTCCTCATATCTAAAATACAAAAATTATTTTTTCTTTATAAATAACTCCTTATTAATCCTCTTAATATCTCAATCGCAAATAAATACCAAAAAGCGAATCTTTTATAAATCCGGACGATAATACAACTACTAGTTAGCATATAAATAACAGCTACATATTAGGAGGTTTCATAAAATGAAATTTCATTTTTGTAGTTTTGTATTGATAATCATTATACTTATTACAATAGGAATTAATACCTTTGTCTGGGCAGAAAATGGAACTTTATTTGTAAAAAAATGTGGAGCCTGCCACCGTAAAGATGGAAAAGCTCCACCGATAAATCCTGCAGATAAAGCAGCCTTAGTATGGAAAAGATATTTCAAGCGTAAAAGACATCCTATAGATTTAAGTAACATTATAACTCCTAACGAGTTACAACAAATTTTGACATATTTACAAGAACATGCCGCGGATAGCGATCAACCAGAGGCCGCGGTTATTCCTAAATAGATTTGCTAAAGGGAGGATATAGATATGGCAAAGAAAATTATTATATTTGTATTAGGATTAATAATGGTGTCATGTAATTCTTTTTCTGCTGAAATGATTACTATTCCTGCAGACAAATATGAAATTATATTAAAGCGCCTTGAATCATTAGAAAAAAAAGTTCAACAATTGGAAAAAGAGCGAAAGAAAGAAGTTAATCAACTAAGAGGTGGTATTCGCCAAGTTAAAAGCAATATAAATGACATCTATGATACATTAGATGAAGTCCAAACAAAAACTCTTTTAGATAAAATAAATTTTGGTGCTGAATTACGCACAAGATTAGATTTCTTTGACCTGCATAATACAAAATCTATTAAAACTGGCAAAAAAACAGATTACCATAATAATAATTTTTGGAGTAATAGATTTAGATTAAATATGAGGGCAAATATAATTAAAAACCTTAGTTTTCATGGGAGACTTACAGTATATAAAAATTGGGGAGATAGTGATAGAGTTATGCCCAACTTATATAATGATGCTGATCGTGCTCATGTACCAGATGATACTACCTTAAAATTGGATAGAGCATATGTAGACTGGATTATTCCTGATATTCCTATACCATTGGCATTAACATTTGGACGTCATCCTTCTACAGAAGGACCACCATTTGAATTAAAAGAGAATCGCAAACGACAATCTACATATCCAGCACTTATTATAGATGGGGAAGCTGATGGTATAGTAGTAACATTTGGATTAGAACGATATATAGGCATAAAAAACTGTGGTTTTCGTATTGCCTATGGAAAAGCATATCAAGATGATGATGATCAAAAAATATATCTTGATTCAAGAGATACGGGGATGAACGACTCTGATATGTTGGGACTTTTTTTTGAAGGTGAGATACCTCATATTAAAGATAGTCTTTTTGTGTTAAGTTATGTAAAAGCATGGAGTATTGTTGATTCTTCTGTTAATGCTACAAAAAATATGGGAGATTTGCAAGTTATGGGACTTCATTTGCAAAGTTACCATTTTCCAGTTTCTAACGTGGATGTATTTTTTTCCTCTGGTATAAGCATGAGTGATCCTAATGGAAATATTACATCCATATATGGGAAACCTATGGGGCTCCTTTCTGATGATGGTTCAAGCAATCATGTAGGATGGGCGGTCTACACAGGTTTTAGATATACTCTTCCTTTTAAGTGTCTTAAAAATGCGAAATTAGGTTTTGAATATAACCATGGTAGCCGTTACTGGTTAAGTTTTACGTGGGGCAGTGCAGAACTTTACAATAAACTTGCTACACGAGGTAATGTATATGATTTTTATTATATTCAACCTTTTAACAAACATCTCTTTCTGAGAACAGGTTTCACATATATAGATTATGATTA